>JAZSHA010000243.1:0-9076 GCA_045533025.1 Oscillospiraceae bacterium | reverse complement strand
ATTACAGGAACGGTTGCGTTTTCCTTTACCGCACGGATAAGTCCTCCGCCGCCTCGTGGAATAAGAACGTCAAGATAGTTACTGCACTTCATCATCTGTGTGGTAACCTCTCTTGTTGTGTCGTCAATAAACTGAACAGCGTCCTCAGGCAGACCTACCTCAGCAATTGCCCCACGCATAATTTCGCAAAGGCACTTGTTGGAGTTGTAAGCCTCCTTTCCGCCTCGGAGAATAACCACGTTGCCTGTTTTAAGGCAGAGAACAGCGGCGTCAACCGTAACATTAGGACGTGACTCATAGATAATTCCGATTACGCCGAGCGGCACACGGATTTTTGTAATCCTCATTCCGTTAGGACGTACAGAACCGCTGTCTGTTGTTCCCACAGGGTCATCAAGCTTGATAACGTTGCCGATATCGTCAGCGATAGCCTTTACGCGTTCCTCTGTAAGACGGAGTCTGTCCTGCATTACAACGGAAACACCGTTCTCGTCAGCCTTTTCGATATCAATTGCGTTAGCCGCAAGGATTTTATCTGTATTGTCACAAAGAGCCTTTGCAATTGCCGCAAGAGCCTTGTTTTTCAGTTCTGTAGAAGCGCAGCGCAGAGCCTTTTCGGAAGCCTTTGCCTTTGCGCCGAGAGTTTCAATATAGTTCATAGTGCACCTCCGTCACTTACTTGTAAAAATCGTACCCACATCTTTTCCGTCAAACAAATCATACAGTACAGACGGATTTCTGCCGTTGAGGATTGCCATATCAATTCCTGCACCCATTGCGATTTCAGCGGCGTGGATTTTTGTAATCATACCGCCAGTGCCAAGACCTGAGCCTGCACCGCCTGCAAGTCCACGGATTTCGTCGGTAATCTCGTTGACAACGGGGATAAGCTTAGCATCGGGGTTATCCTTAGGGTTGCCGTCGAAAAGTCCGTCGATATCGGAAAGGATAACCAGCATATCAGAGTGACTCATAATCGCAACAAGAGCCGCAAGACTGTCATTTTCTCCGAGTTCAAGCTCCAGCTCATCAATAGCAACCGTGTCATTTTCGTTTACAACAGGGATAACGTTATGGCTGATAAGCTTTTCAAATGTATTCTCAACGTTATTCTTACGAGGTGTATCAATTATGTATTTTGTAAGAAGAATCTGTGCAACGTTGAGGTTATACTCACCAAAAAGCTTGTCATAGATGTACATAAGCTCACACTGACCAACCGCTGCGCAGGCCTGCTTCATAGGTGTATCCTTAGGACGCTCGGAAAGACCCATCTTTGACATACCCAGACCGATAGCACCTGAAGATACAAGGACAATTTCCTTTCCGCTGTTCTGCAGGTCAGCAAGCACCTTTACAAAGCGCTCCATACGGCGGATATTGAGTCTGCCCGTTTTATGGGTAAGGGTTGACGTACCAACCTTAATTACAATTCTTTTTTTATCGTCGATATTGAACATAATAGTACCTTCTTAATTAATTTACAGTATTTATAGGGTAGCCTTCAATAAATGCCTTTACATTTTCAGCAACAACCTTAACAAGACGCTCTCTTGTTTCAAGAGGTGCCCAGGCAATATGCGGGGTAATAATGCAGTTCTTTGCACCGATAAGCGGGCAATCAGCAGACATAGGCTCCTGACAGAGAACATCCAATGCCGCACCTGCAATTTTACCGCTGTTTAGTGCATCGGCGAGGTCCTGCTCATTTACAACCGGACCACGGCTTGTATTGATTATCACGCAGGAAGGCTTACAGTAGGAAAGGGTTTCCTTGTTGATGAGTCCCAACGTTTCCTCGGTAAGCGGACAATGGGCTGTAATCACGTCAGCCTCGCTGAAAAGCTCTTTCAACCCCACAAACTTCACGGAGCCGTCCTGCTTTGCAGTACGGGTGTTGACAATGACATTCATATTGAAAGCCTGCGCAATGTGAGCAACCTTGCGCCCTATTGAGCCGTATCCGATAATGCCAATAGTCTTGCCTGCAAGCTCCTGAATTGGGTAGAGAAAATCCGAAAAGGTTTCCGACTTAATCCAGCCGCCGCTCTGCACAAACTTGTTGTATGCCGAAGTGCGGCTTGCAAAGTGGAGTATAAACGAGAAAACAAGCTGTGCAACCGCCGCTGTTGAGTAGGCAGGCACGTTGCATACGGTAATTCCCAGCTCGTTGCAGGTCCTGATGTCAACGTTGTTATAGCCTGTTGCGCAAAGACCTATGTATTTCAGATTTGGGCAGGCACGGATTATATCAGCTGTGAATGGCGTCTTGTTACAGAGCACGATTTCAGCGTCGCCCACATTCTCCACGATTTTATCCACGGGAGTAAGCGGAAATTCCCTTACCTCACCCAGCTTATAAATCTCATCAAAGGACACGTCGCCCCTTGATACGGTTTTTGCTTCAAGAATAGCAATTTTCATTATGCCTTGACCTCTTCCTTTTCTTCAACCTCAAGTTCGGAAGTACAGTGTGGGCAGCGTGTTGCTTCGATAGCAATTTCAGAAGTACAGTATGGACACTTCTTTGTTGTAGGTGCCTTTGGTGCTTCCGGCTTTTTAACAAGCTTGGAAGCGGAGTTCGCTGTCTTCACAATAAGGAAAAGAACAAATGCAACGATGAGGAAGTTGATTACAGCTGTGATGAATGCGCCATACTTGATAGCAACGCTTTCAACTGTACCGTCTTCGAGTGTCTTCTTGCCGATTTCGATAGCAAGCTGGCTGAAATCCTTCTTGAAGATGATACCGATAATCGGGGAAATAAGGTCGTTTACAACAGAGTCGATGATAGCCTTGAAAGCAGCACCGATAATAACACCGACAGCCATATCGAGAACGTTGCCTCTCATTGCAAATTCCTTGAACTCATTAAAAAACTTTTTCATAATTTATACTCTCCTAAAATTTATTTTCCGTGGAAACACTTATCCACATTAACCTATACATTATATCATATCTGCAAATCCTTTTCAATAGTTTTCGGAAACAAAGTTGATTTAAGAATACTTGTGTGATATAATTTGTCCAAGGAGATGATACAATGTCAATTGAAATTCGTCCTGTTACTCCCGATGACACGGAGGAACTGCTGAAAATTTATACACCCTATGTAACAGAAACCGCTATCACATTTGAGTATGACGTCCCGACAACTGATGAATTCAGAAACCGTATTGAAAGCATACTGACGAGATACCCCTACATTGCCGCTGTGAAAAATGATGAAATTATCGGCTACGCTTACGCAGGCGTGTTCAAGTCTCGTGCTGCCTATGACTACGATGTTGAGGTTACAATTTACATAAAAAAAGAACACCGTCGAAGCGGTGTTGGAAAAATTCTCTATACTGAGCTGGAACGCCTGCTGAAAAAACAGGGCATCACCAACCTTTATGCGTGTATCGCCTGCACTGAAACCGAGGACGAATACCTTACCAATGACAGCGTGAAATTCCACGAGCGTATAGGTTACCGCCTTGTTGGCACGTTCAGACAATGCGGTTACAAATATAACCGTTGGTACGATATGGTATGGATGGAAAAGATTATCGGTGAACATCTGACAAAGCAGCCTGAAATTATAAAATTTGCTGACCTGAAGGAGGATAATTATGAATTGCAAAGTTGAAAACGGTATGCTGATTATGGACATTGACGGGAAAAGGTATTCCTTTGAAGCACACGCTGAAGCTCCCCGTCCATCACTTCTGGGCTGGGGATTAAGTGCAGGCGGCAGACATTGGTCCGACCGTGACCCTGAGGTGAAAATTGAGAAGCATACAAGTATTCAGGATATCGCTCTCGGTGAGGATATGGTTGCCTGGTATGTGCAGGAGTTTGATCCTAACGGTGAAGATTACAAGGTTACCAAAAATGCACAGATCTATCTCGGCTGTCTGAGCACGGGCGAACACAGGCTGATATACAAGGGCGAGTGCTACGGCGATTTATGCTTTGACGGCACAGACCTCTACATCAATACAGGAAACAAGGTTGCCGTGATAGATACCGTTACGGGTGAAAGCAAGGTTCTTTTCAAGCACTCTGGAATAAAGAAAAACGGTATTAATCTGCGCATTACAGAGAAAAGAATTTTCTTTATCCACTGGACTCACAACGAAACCTATTTTATGTGGTATGACCGAGAAAATGACAAGGTTGTAAATCCGCATATTGACATCGGGCGTCACTACTTCCTCAATGATGAAACTGTAATTTATCAGTCGCTTTACCACACCTGGGTTCTTGACACGAACACCGCCAAGAAAAAGAGATTTTTCTCTGCAAAGCTTCACAAGGCGGCTTTGAAGCTTGTATGTGATTTCGGCGGGCTTCCTGTTGATAAGTATAGCGAATGTTTTGTAATAAAAATGACAGCCTGTGAAAACGAACGGATTTACTGCTGCTGCTACTCTACATACCATTCTCAGTTTGCAGAACACATTCACAACGCTAACGCTAATGTTGCGGAGTCATTCAGCAAACATCTCCCTTGGAGTTTTTATCTTGAAATTTCATGCAAAGCAGACGGTACGGATATGCGTATGGAAGTTACAAAGGAGGATATCGAAATAACTGTTGATGATGATGTGGATTTAATTCGCTGGAAAGCCGTACCCCACGGCACTTACTAATTTGCATAAAAAATCGGGAAACTTTTTTACCAAATGTAAAACACATATTATAAAGTATACTTTACGGCTTGAAAAGGGATTTCCGTTACTGTATAATAATAAAGAAATTTTATCGAAAGGACTTTTACAATGAAGAAGAGATTACTTGCAATTGCACTTGCCGCTTTTATGGCAATTTCTGTTACAGCCTGCTCCGACGGCGGTGCTGAAACAGAAACAGAAGCTACAACTACAACTGAAGCCACAACCGCCGCTGAACCTGAAGATTTACTCCCTGAGGGTGCAGGCTTCAAGGTTGACGGAACAAAACTTCTTGACGCAAACGGAAACGAGTTTGTAATCCGTGGTATCAATCACCCGCACGCTTGGTTTAAGGACCAGCTTGAAACGGCTTATGACGCTATTGCCGAAACAGGCTCAAACAGTATCAGAATTGTTCTGGGCAGCGGTGTTCAGTACGGCAAGACAAATATGAAGGAGCTTGAACGTGTTATAAACAATGCAAAGGAACGTGATATGATTGCGGTTGTTGAGGTGCATTGCGTAACAGGCAGCGACAGCATTGACGACCTGCTCAAGGTTACTGACTTCTGGATTGAAATGAAGGACGTACTTGCAGGAACAGAGGCTTACTGTATCCTCAACATTGCCAACGAGTGGGTCGGCAAGTGGGACAGCACAATCTGGCGTGACGGTTACACACAGGCTATTCCTAAGCTTCGTGAAGCAGGAATAAAGAACACGATTATGGTTGACTCAGCTGGCTGGGGACAGTACGCAAAGTGCGTTCAGGATTACGGTATGGAGGTTTTCGAGTCCGACCCTGACAGAAACACAATGTTCTCCGTGCATATGTACGGTGCGGCTGGAAAGAACAGCGATACAATCGAAGCCGCAATCAAGGGTGCAACCGACCAGGGACTCTGCATTATCGTCGGCGAGTTCGGCTACAACCACTCTGACGGTGACGTTGACGAAGCTTACATTATGCAGTACTGCACCGACAACAACATCGGTTATATGGGCTGGAGCTGGAAGGGCAACGGCGGCGGTGTTGAGTATCTTGACATTGCCAACGAATGGGACGGCTCTGTACTTTCTCCTGACTGGGGCGAAAATCTTATCAACGGCGCAACGGGTATAAAGGCTACTTCCGAGGTTTGCTCAATTTTTGAAGATGCGGCGTAAATACAAAAAATTAAGGGTACCGAAATGGTACCCTTTTTATTTTATTCACTTGCTTCCTCAATGACAGGAGGCTCAATTCCCATCTGTTCGTAAAGATATTCAAGCTGATATGTAAGGTCGTCAATCTGCTGCTGATATGCGGCTTCCTTTTCTGCTTCAGCTTTCTGAATTTTCTTCTCAGCGGAAAGTCTGATACCGAAGCCTGCTGTCACAATTACAGCAAACGCTGTAAGGGCAATTGTTACGGGTGTGAAATAACCTTTGCTTTCAGGCTTTTCGTCAATAAGTGCCTTGAAGCCTGACGCACGGAGTGCCTTTCTGATTGCAATTGAAAGCGGCACGGCAATTATTACAGCCAGCACACCATTTATGCAGGAAGTTACAGCCTTTTCAACCATAACGGTTGTTGCTGTTTCAACGGGGTTGCCGAGGATAAGCTGTTCGATAAATGACTTTCCGAGATAAAGAACAATATAAGTAACCTGACCGCAGATTGCAGCAACAAGCGTTCTTTTAAACTCACTTTTAATTCCTGTACGGTTTATCTTACCTGCAATCCAGCCCATAGAGAACTTTGAGAAAAATGTATAGGGTGCTGACAACACATAAGCCGGATTGAACAAATCATAAAGCGCACCGCCTATACCTGAGGAAAGGCCGCCGTTGATTCCACCGAAAAGCAGGCCTGCCAACAGACACATTGAATTTCCGAGATGTACACGGGCATCATTGTTAAGACGGATTTCCATAAAATTGCCGATATAAACAAGCGCAGCCATAAGTCCAACGGCTACTATACGGTATAAATTCTGACGTTTTTTTGATGTTGCAGTCATAATAAAGACTTCCTTTCGTTTGGTATGTCTGTATTATACTCCCCCGCCAAGCATTCGGCAAACTTTACCGTGGCGGAAATATTTTGTTTAAATTTATTGATTTCCAACAATCTGAGCAAGCCATTCAAACTGCAATTACAAGCATTATCCACAAACAGAATTTTCCAAATAAAAACGCCGAAAATGCCGTTCGTCAATTTCGACAAATACAATACATTTTCAGCGTTTGTTTTTAATTATTTCGCAGAATCTTTTTTGTCATTCAGCTTCATTGTGAGGGAAATTCTCTTTCTCTTGACATCAACATCAAGGACACGCACCTTAACAACCTCGTTTACCTTTACGGCTTCAAGAGGGTGCTTGATGTAGCGGTCGCAAATCTGGGAAATATGCACCAGACCGTCCTCGTGGACACCGATATCAACGAAGCAACCAAAGTCGATAACGTTTCTTACCGTACCCACAAGCTCCATACCTGGTTTCAAATCCTTGATTTCCATTACATCACCGCTTCTGAGGAGTGGTGGTGGAAGCTCGTCACGTGGGTCACGTCCGGGCTTTGCAAGTTCCTTGACGATATCTTTTACGGTTGGCACACCGATGCCTGCTGTTTCAGCAATCTTTGCAACACCGATTTTTTCGGCTGCAGCAGGAATTTCAGCAAGCTTGTTGCCCTTCAAATCAGCGATAGAGAAACCGCATTCGTCAATAATTTTCTTAGCCGCCTCGTAGCTTTCAGGGTGCACAGCTGTGTTATCAAGCGGATTTTTGCCGCCGCTTACACGGAGGAAGCCTGCGCACTGTTCGTAAGCCTTAGGGCCAAGCTTCGCAACCTTGAGAAGCTGCTTTCTGTCAGTGAATGAGCCGTTTTCTTCACGGTATGCAACGATATTCTTAGCAACTGCCGCACTGATACCTGCGATGTAGGAAAGCAGGGAGTGAGAAGCTGTGTTAAGGTCAACACCAACGCTGTTTACGCAGTCCTCAACAACACCCGAAAGTGCCTCGTCCATTCTTGCCTTAGGCATATCGTGCTGATACTGTCCGACACCGATTGCCTTAGGGTCAATTTTTACAAGCTCAGCAAGTGGGTCCTGCAGACGTCTTGCGATAGAAACCGCACTTCTGAGTGAAACGTCATATTCAGGGAATTCAGCCGCCGCAAGCTTTGATGCGGAGTAAACTGAAGCGCCCGCCTCAGAAACAACCATATAGCTTACCTTCTGTGGAATTTCCTTGATAAGGTCAGCAACAAAAGCCTCGGACTCACGGGAAGCTGTACCGTTACCGATTGCAATAATGGAAACGCCGTGCTTCTCGATAAGCTTCTTTACCAGCACCTTACCCTGCTCAATTTTGCGCTGTTCGCCTGTTGTGATATAGGCAACACCTGTTTCAAGTACCTTACCTGTATCGTCAACAACCGCAAGTTTACAGCCTGTTCTGTAGCCTGGGTCAAGACCAAGTGCAACGTTACCCTTTACAGGTGGCTGCATAAGAAGCTGACGGAGATTTGATGCAAATACCTTGATTGCGTCCTCGCAAGCCTTTGCGGTAAGGTCAGCACGGATTTCTCGTTCAACTGACGGGAATATAAGACGCTTGAAGCTGTCCTCGGCAGCTGCCTTCACAAGCTCGCCGCAAGCGGAATTGTTCTTCACATAATTTTCAGCGGTAAGATTTTCGCCGCTCATTTCAGGGATTACGATACTAACCTTGAGCTTGTCCTCACGCTCGCCACGGTCAAGTGCAAGAACACGGTGTCCTGCAATTCTGAACACTGGCTCGGAGAACTCGTAGTAGTTGTTGTAAACTGTTTCTTCCTCAGGGTCAGCCGCCTTGGAAGTCATCATACCCTGCTTTGTAATCATTGTACGGAGCTTCTTACGGAGCTCAGCGTCGTCTGAAATATCCTCAGCAATGATATCCATTGCACCCTGAATTGCCGCAGCAGCATCTGATACACCTTTTTCCTCGTCAACAAACTTTTCTGCTTCAGCATTCGGGTCAGCAGACTTATCCTGAGCAAGGATAAATTCAGCAAGAGGTTCAAGTCCTCTCTCTCGTGCAACAGAACCGCGAGTCTTTCGCTTTGGCTTGAAGGGACGGTAAATATCCTCAACCTCAACAAGAGTCATAGCCTTTTCAATTGCAGCAGCAATCTCGTCTGTCATCTTTTCCTGTTCGGTAATTGCAGAGGTAATTTCCTCCTTACGCTTTTCAAGGTTGCGCAGATATGTAAGCCTGTCAAAGATTTCTCGGAGAACCTGGTCGTCCAGTGAGCCTGTCAGCTCCTTACGGTAACGTGCAATAAACGGAATTGTTTTGCCGTCGTCGATAAGGGAAACGGTGTTGTCAATCTGCTCCTGACGAAGCTTGAATTCTTTGGCAAGGGTTTCGTTAATGTTCAAAAAA
>JAZSHA010000138.1:0-5617 GCA_045533025.1 Oscillospiraceae bacterium | reverse complement strand
TTTTGTTTTTATCAGTTTTTTTGTCGGTAACTTTTACGGTGTTATCATCGGAATTTTTTTCGAGGTATGCTGTAATTGTATCCTTTTTCTTTGGTGGCACTCCGACCGTTATGCAAAGATAATATTTTTCAAGTTCTCTGTCCTTGATTTTCTGATTGAGGATACGGAGGGACTCTGCATTCTTTGCCGCAATTACAATTCCCCCTGTATTACGGTCAAGGCGATTGCACAGGGACGGTGCAAAGCTGTTTTCCTCTTCGGGATTATACTCCCCTTTATCGTAAAGGTAGTGTTTAAGTCTGTTAATAAGGGTATCGACTGTATTTTCGTTATCCTCGTGAACGACAAGTCCGTTTTTCTTGTCAATAAGGATAATGTTTTCATCCTCGTACACAATATCAAGTATTGCAGGTGCTGCCATAAATTCAGTTTCAATTGCTGTATCAAAAAACTCGTCATTTATGTACATCTGAACGATATCTCCTGTCTGAAGACGTGTTGAAATTTCGGCACGCTTACCATTAATTTTGATACGTTTATTTCGAATTGCCTTATACATCATGCTTTGCGGAAGTCTAGGTACGGATTTCTGTATAAATTTATCAAGGCGCTGATTTGCGTCATTGGAATTGATAATAAATTCTTTCACTAATTAACACCACTCAATTACTTTATTTTATAGTTAAATACACTAATTATCATTATAACATATTTTTTTTCAAAAAACATCTTTTCAAATAAAAAAAATTGTAGTATAATGATAGAAACGTTTGTTTTACAAAATATATAGTGGGTGGTAGCAATATGAGTAATACAATAAATGTTCATGAAGGTCATCGTGCAAGAATGCGGAAGCGTTTCCGTGAAACTGGCTTTGAAGGCTTTCAAAGCCATGAAATTATCGAAATGCTTTTATTCTATACTTGTCCAAGAAAGGATACAAATGAACTTGCGCATACTCTTATTGATAAATTCGGAAGCATTGCAGGAATTATGAATGCTGACTATGAAGAACTTATAAAAATTAAAAATATTACTGAAAACACAGCTACTTTATTTAAAATGATTCCTAAATTTCTTCCGCTTTATTATAATTCCGACTCAGAAAAAACATCTTATGCTGACAGCGAAGCTATGAAAAATATGTTTTCAACATATTTCGTAGGACTTACTCATGAGGAATTCAGACTGGCTTGTTTTGATAATAATTTTCATATGGTTTCAAATATTCTAGTTTCTTCCGGTTCTGTTTCATCAACAAATGTTGATTTCAGAAGAATTGCTGAAGAAGTACTTAGAAGCAAGGCTGCATTTGTCGCCATTGCTCATAATCACCCTCAGGGAGATACTCTCGCTTCTGTTGAAGATGTTGAAACTACAAAACAAATAAACTATTTTTTACGGAATCTTGATGTTGAACTTGTTGACCACGTTATTGTTGCAGAAAGCTATGTAATATCAATGAGACAGATGGGTTACAAAAACATTTTTTAACAATACTTATCGGAGGTTTGATTTATGGATAGGTTCAAGCTTGTTTCAGAATATATTCCATCAGGTGACCAACCTGAGGCCATTGATAGTCTGGTTGAGGGTATCAACAATGGATTAAAGGAACAGACCTTACTGGGTGTTACGGGCTCAGGTAAAACCTTTACAATGGCTAATGTTATTGCAAGGGTAAACAAACCAACTCTTGTACTTGCACACAACAAAATTCTTGCGGCACAGCTTTGTTCGGAATTCAGAGAGTTTTTTCCTGAAAATGCTGTTGAATATTTTGTTTCATATTATGACTACTATCAGCCTGAGGCATATGTTCCGTCAACAGACAGCTACATTGAAAAGGACTCGGCGGTAAATGAAGAGATTGACAAGCTTCGTCACTCAGCTACTCTTGCGCTTGCTGAAAGACGTGATGTTATTATTGTTGCGTCGGTTTCCTGCATTTACTCTCTTGGTTCACCTGAGGATTACCGAACTAATGTTATTTCGCTCCGTCAGGGAATGGAATTGTCCCGTGAAGAACTGCTGGCGAAACTGGTTGGTATTCAGTACGAGCGTAATGACGTGAATTTTGTAAGAAACAAGTTTCGTGTACGTGGCGACGTGGTTGAGATTTTCCCTGCAGGGTCGACGGAAAACGCTGTTCGTGTGGAATTTTTTGGAGACGAGATTGACCGCATTACCGAATTTAAGGCACTTACGGGTGAGGTGCTTGCTACGCTTGCGCACACGGCGATTTACCCTGCTTCGCACTATGTTATTTCCCGTGACAAGATGCAGGATGCTATTGCTGAACTTGAACAGGAACTTGATGAACGTGTGAAGTTCTTCAAGGATAATGACAAGCTGATTGAGGCGCAGAGAATTGCACAGCGTACTAATTATGATATTGAAATGTTGCAGGAAATCGGCTTCTGCAAAGGAATTGAGAACTATTCGAGGGTACTTGCAAGACGTGCGCCGGGAAGTATTCCGCTTACGCTACTTGACCACTTCCCTGACGATTTTCTTCTGATTGTTGATGAGAGTCACGTTTCGTTGCCGCAGGTACGTGCGATGAGTGCGGGTGACCGTGGTAGAAAGACTACACTTATTGATTACGGTTTCCGTTTACCGTCGGCTTATGACAACAGACCGCTTACCTTTGACGAGTTCTATGACAAGCTCAATCAGGCGGTATTTGTTTCGGCTACTCCGGGGCCGTTGGAGCGTGAAAAATCGGCTCAGATTGTTGAGCAGGTTATTCGCCCGACGGGACTTGTTGACCCTGAGATTATTGTTAAGCCTGTTGAGGGGCAGATTGAGGACTTGCTGTTTGAGATAAATGCGAGGGTGGAAAAGAACGAGCGTGTGCTTGTTACTACGCTTACGAAAAAAATGGCGGAAGACCTGACGGCTTACCTTGAAAAGATGGAAGTCAAGGTACGCTATCTGCATTATGATATTGATACGATTGAACGTATGGAAATTATCCGTGATTTGCGACTTGGTGAATTTGATGTACTGGTTGGTATCAACCTGCTCCGTGAGGGTCTTGACATTCCTGAGGTTTCGCTGGTTGCTATTCTTGACGCTGACAAGGAAGGTTTCCTGCGTTCGGAAAGCTCGCTTATTCAGACGATTGGTCGTGCGGCAAGAAATGCTCACGGTCAGGTTATTATGTATGCGGACTCGGTTACGCGTTCTATGGAAAGTGCGATTATGGAAACGGAGCGTCGCCGCAAAATTCAGATGGATTACAACGAGAAGCACGGAATTGTTCCGCAGACGATTATCAAGGACGTTCGTGATGTAATTGAAATTTCCACGAAGGCTGACACAGACAGCAAGACTGCAAAGGCTAAGCAGAAGCGCTTGACTCCTGAGGAACGTGAGGAAATGATTAAGAAGCTGACTGAGGAAATGAAGAATGCGGCGAAAATTCTTGAGTTTGAGCACGCAGCTTATCTGCGTGACAAGATTAATGAGCTTAAGGAATATCAACACAAGGGTAAGAAGGTTTTTAACAGAAAGTAAGGACGTGTAAATATGGCTTTTGATTTTAAAAAGGAATACAAGGAATTCTATATGCCGAAGAACAAGCCTGAAATTGTTACTGTGCCGAAGATGAATTACATTGCGATACGTGGCAAGGGTAATCCGAACGTTGAGGGCGGCGCTTATCAGCAGGCTATCGGCATACTTTATGCGGTTGCGTACACAATAAAGATGAGCTACAAGGGCTCGCACAGGATTGAGGGATTTTTTGAGTATGTTGTTCCGCCGCTGGAGGGTTTCTGGTGGCAGGATGATGTTTGCGGGGTTGATTACTCGGACAAGGACTCTTTCAACTGGATTTCTGTTATCCGCTTGCCTGATTTTGTTACGGAAGATGATTTCAGTTGGGCGGTTGAGGAAGCAGGCAGGAGGAAGAAGCTGGACTGCTCCTCTGCGGAGTTTTTCGTGGTTGATGAGGGGTTATGCGTTCAGATTATGCATAATGGTCCATTTGATGACGAGCTTGCGACGGTTGCAATTATGGACGAATATCTGAAAGAGAATGGTTACGAAAATGATATAAATGATACACGTTTGCACCACGAGATATATTTGTCGGATGCAAGGCGTGTTGCTCCTGAGAAGTGGAAGACGGTTATCCGTCACCCCATAAGGAAAATCAAGGACTGAAAGGAAGTTCAGAATGGCGATTGATAAAATTATTATTAAGGGTGCTCGTGAGCACAATCTTAAAAATGTGGACATAGAAATTCCCCGTGACAAGCTTGTTGTTATGACGGGGTTATCAGGGTCGGGCAAGTCTTCGCTTGCGTTTGACACGATTTACGCTGACGGTCAGAGGCGCTATGTGGAGAGCCTCTCTTCCTATGCAAGAATGTTTCTTGGACAAATGGAGAAGCCTGATGTTGACAGCATTGAGGGGCTTTCCCCTGCTATTTCCATTGACCAGAAAACAACGTCGAAAAATCCACGTTCGACTGTTGGTACGGTTACGGAGATTTACGATTATCTGCGTTTGCTTTATGCGAGGATTGGTATTCCGCACTGTCCTGTTTGCGGACGTGAAATCAAGCAGCAGACGGTTGACCAGATTGTTGATAAAATTATGGAGTTACCACAGGGTACGAAAATTCAACTGCTTGCGCCTGTTATCCGTGGGCGTAAGGGTGAGCACGTCAAGGAAATTGAGCACGCTCGCAAGGCGGGGTATGTGCGTATTCGTGCAGATGGTATAATTTATGACCTTTCGGAAGAAATCAAGCTTGAAAAGAACAAGAAGCACAGCATTGAAATTGTTATTGACCGACTTGTTATCAAGGAAGGTATTGAAAGCCGTCTTGGAGACAGCGTAGAGACAGTTGCGACCATTTCGGGCGGACTGGTTATTGTTGATGTTATTGACGGCGAAGAAATGTTATTTTCTCAAAATTATGCCTGCCCTGAACACAACATTTCCATTGAGGAGCTTTCTCCGAGAATGTTTTCGTTCAACAATCCGTTTGGTGCTTGTGACAAGTGCACGGGTCTGGGTGTATTCAGAAAGATTGACCCTGACCTGATTATTCCGAACAAGGAGTTGTCTATCAGACAGGGTGCTGTAAAAGCAATGGGTTGGGCGACTACTGACGAAAATTCTATTGCAATGATGTATTTCAAGGGTATTGGGCAGTATTATGGTGTTTCTCTTGACACGCCTGTAAAGGATTTGCCTGACGAAGTTATTGATGCTATTATGTATGGCACGAATGGCATAAAACTAAAGTTACACCGTGCTACGGAGTACGGCGGTGGTGTTTACTATCAGCCATTTGAGGGAATTATTCCGAATATGGAGAGACGTTACCGTGAAACGAATTCGGAGTTCAGCAAGAACGAGATTGAGGAGTGTATGACGGAAAGTCCGTGTCCTGATTGTCACGGTCAGAGGCTGAAAAAAGAAAGTCTTGCGGTTACAGTTGGCGGAAAAAATATTTCTGAAATCAGCGACCTTTCGGTTATTGACTGCATTGAATTTATTAACGGTCTGGAGCTTACTGAACGTGAACAGATGATTAGCGGACAGATTATCAAGGAAATCAACTCACGTCTTGGTTTTCTGCGTAGCGTTGGACTT
>JAZSHA010000203.1:0-3809 GCA_045533025.1 Oscillospiraceae bacterium | reverse complement strand
GGAATTCTGGAAGAACCACCAACCATAAGAACCTTCTTGATGTCGGAAGGCTTGAGACCTGCGTCGGAGAGAGCCTGCTTAACAGGAGTCATTGTGGACTGAACGAGGTCGGAAGTGAGCTCGTTGAACTTAGCCTGTGTGAGAGTCATATTGAGGTGCTTAGGACCTGTAGCGTCTGCTGTGATGTAAGGAATGGAAATTGTAGCGGAAGGAGTTGCGGAAAGGGTAATCTTAGCCTTTTCAGCTTCGTCCTTAAGACGCTGCATAGCAAGCTTGTCGTTGGAAAGGTCGATAGCATCGGACTTCTTGAATTCTTCAATCATCCAGTTGATAATTCTCTGGTCGAAGTCGTCACCGCCAAGACGGTTGTTACCAGCTGTAGAGAGAACCTCTGTTACGCCGTCGCCCATTTCGATAACGGAAACGTCGAATGTACCGCCGCCGAGGTCATAAACCATAATTGTCTGGTTGTCTTCCTTGTCGATACCGTAGGAAAGAGCAGCAGCTGTAGGCTCGTTGATGATACGTCTAACGTTAAGACCAGCAATCTGACCTGCGTCCTTAGTAGCCTGACGCTGTGCGTCTGTGAAGTAAGCAGGAACTGTGATAACAGCTTCTGTAACTGTTTCGTTGAGGTAAGCCTCAGCGTCAGCCTTCAGCTTCTGGAGAATCATTGCGGAGATTTCCTGTGGAGTGTAGTTCTTGCCGTCAATGTCAACCTTGTAGTCGGAGCCCATGTGACGCTTGATGGAAGCGATAGTTCTGCCTGCGTTTGTAACAGCCTGGTTCTTAGCAACCTGACCAACGAGACGTTCGCCAGCCTTTGTGAAACCTACAACGGAAGGAGTAGTTCTGCCGCCTTCTGCGTTTGCGATTACAACAGCGTTGCCGCCTTCAACAACAGCCACGCAGGAGTTTGTAGTACCAAGGTCGATACCGATAATTTTTGCCATAATAAATCATTTCCTTTCAGATGTTTATATATACAGTTTTTATTGTAAGCGTATTTAATATAAAAAGATGTTTAGCACTCTTCCTACGATGTATTTTCGCAAGGCGAAAAATGAGGGTGTAAATGTTTTATGATTTTGCAAAGCAAAATCGTAAAACATGGAGCCATAAATTTTGCTTTGCAAAATTTATGGGTTTGCTACAACAACCATTGCACAACGAACTACCTTTTCGCCGATTTTGTAGCCCTTCTGGTAAACCTGTGCAATAACGTTCTCGCCGAGGCTTTCGTCCTCAATCTGACTTACAGCGTTGTGGTAAATCGGGTTGAACTCGTCACCCTCTGCACCAACTTCCTCAACTCCCAGTTTAGAAAGAACATCTTTAAACTGGTTGTAAATCATTTCAACGCCCTTTTTGTAGTTTTCATCTGTGCAGTCAGCCGCAACAGCTCTCTCAAAGTTGTCGATTACTGCGATAACTTCAAGCGCAGCCTTTGCTGTAGCATCGTGTGCAGCGTTAAGCTTTTCCTGAATTGAGCGCTTGCGGAAGTTGTCATATTCAGCAAGCAGTCTGAGGTATTTATCTTTATCAGCCGCAGCAGCTTCTTCAAGCGCCGCAACCTTTGCTTCAAGCTCAGCAGCAGGGTCTGTTTCAGCAGCTTCAACTGTTTCTTCAACAGCTTCAGTTGTTTCCTCCACGATTTCCTCCGCGGCTTCCTCTGTATTTAAGCTGTCCTTTTCGATTTCACTCATTTTTCGGGGACGCTCCTTTCTTGTTGTTAAAAAATATCGTCCTCATCGTCGTCCTCCGAAATAAGATTTGTAATCCTGTCCGTCAGATATTCGATATAAGGAATAATTTTAGCGTAGTCAAGCCGCATAGGACCGATAACGCCCAGCGACCCGGCGGTCTTGCCGCCCTTTTTGATTTTCGACACAATCATACTCGAATTCTCGATTACGAAGCCGCCGTCCTCACCGAAGAGAACCTGCAAATCACCGAAGCTGTCGTCAAGCATATTTTTCACAACCTCGTTCTTGTTCTCGAAAAATCTCATAAGCTGATTTGTGTTCAAATCCTGCCTTGCCAGCAGATTTTTCTCGCCAGCAACCTTGATTTCGTTGTCCCTGAACCCCTCGGCAAGCTCACAAACGCCCTGAAGAAGCGGCGCAAGCGTAACCATATAGGTGCCCATCGCAGCAACAAGCTTTTCAATGACGCTTTCGTCAAGCTGGTCAATTGAAACGCCCTGCAAGTTCTCAGCCATATACTTGGTGAAGAACTCCATCTGCTCGTTGGTCAGGTCAAACTCAAGTCGACAGACTTTATTTTTGATGTTGCCCGAAGAAGTAACCATCAGCAGGACGTACATTCTGCGTCCCGTAGGGATAACCTCAACCTTGGTGATAACCGAGAATTTCGGTGCGACATTCTTCACAACCGTTGCACAGTGCGTAAGCTCTGCAAGAGCCTTTGAAGCACTTTCGATAAGCGCGTCCGCAGTAGGCACTTCAACGTCGAGGCACTCGTCAAGCAATTTTTTGTCCTCGTCGGAAAGTGTTTTAGCGTTCATCAGCTCGTCGATGTACAATCGGTAGCCTGCGAAAGTGGGAATTCGCCCTGCGGAGGTGTGAGGCTGTTCAAGATAACCCAGCTGCTCCAGCATTGCCATATCATTTCTGATAGTGGCAGGCGAAACTCTTATGTCGGGCAGCGAGGCAATTGCCTTTGAACCGACCGGCTCGCCCGTAACGATATACGAATCAACGATTGCCGCAAGAATACGGCGTTTTCTGTCGTCCAGCAGTTCAATCACCCCTGACATAGTTTTCAGCACTCCCAAGCTCAAGGTGTTAGCACTTGGATTAGCACTGTGTTAGCACTCTTTTTCTTGGAGTGCTAATTATATTATACACCGCTTTTTCCTTTTGTCAATAGGTTTTGCAAAATTTCTCCGAATTTTCACAAATAAAAACGGACACAAAAACCCCCTGCTCCAATGGAACAGGGGGTAAAGCTCATAACTGAATTAGTTAACGAGAGTCTTTTCAGTTTCCTTATCAAAGATGTGAACCTTGTTAGGATCGATAGCAACCTTGATTGTATCCTGTGGACGAGCTGTGGAACGTGGGTCAACACGAGCTGTGAGAGGAATACCTTCGCAGTTGAGGTAAAGGAATGTTTCTGCACCCATCATTTCAGTGATTTCAACGTTAGCGTCGATTACACCTGTCTTAGCAGCGGAGAGGAACATTTCTTCGTCGTGAATGTTTTCAGGACGAACACCCATGATGATTTCCTTGTCAATGTAGTTTTCGAGAGCAATCTCGTCAACCTTGGACTCAGGAAGTTCAACGTAGTACTTCTTACCACGGGATGTCTTAGTATCTTCAGAACCGAATTCGATTGCGAACTTGTCTTCAATCTTTCTGAGAACAGCGTCAACAAAGTTCATCTGAGGTGAACCCATGAAGCCAGCAACGAACTGGTTAACAGGGTTTGTATAGAGGTTCTGTGGGGAGTCAACCTGCTGAATGAAGCCGTCCTTCATAACTACGATACGGTCACCCATTGTCATAGCTTCAGTCTGGTCGTGAGTTACGTAGATAAATGTTGTACCGAGCTTCTGGTGGAGCTTGGAAATCTCTGTTCTCATCTGAGCACGGAGCTTAGCATCGAGGTTGGAGAGCGGTTCGTCGAGGAGGAATACCTGTGGCTCACGAACGATAGCACGACCGAGAGCAACACGCTGTCTCTGACCACCGGAGAGAGCCTTTGGCTTTCTGCTGAGGAGGTGAGAGATGTCGAGGATTCTTGCAGCTTCTTCTACCTTACGGTTGATTTCGTCCTTAGGA
>JAZSHA010000059.1:0-24213 GCA_045533025.1 Oscillospiraceae bacterium | reverse complement strand
ATCCTGTTAACTCATTTCTTCGTCAACTGACTTTGCATATTTTTTGCTCTTATGCTTGAGCTTACTTTTCCATCTCTGGAATTTCAGGGTTCTTTTCTTAGGTTTGTATTCGTTACTTCAACCATTGTTCAATTTTCAAAGTTCTCAAATTGTACGCTTTGCGTACAATTTCAAGAATTACTTCGTAATTCTTTTATTCCTCAGTTTCACAACCGAAGTGCTTATCTATTATATCATAAACCCTTTCGTTTGTCAAGTACTTTTTCAAAATATTTTTTATTTTGTTTTCGCACCCGTTCGCTGTGGAACTTTTTTATTATAGCACTTTCTCACTTTCTTGTCAATACCTTTTTGAAAATTTCTTTTTAAAATTTTCAGAATCCGTTCTCCCTGCCACCGACCAGGTGTTAGCTTGAAGCCCCGTATTCTTTTTTGAGGTACTGTCTCCGTGAGTCAGCTTTATTAGTATACTACTTCGTTCGCCTTTTGTCAACCCTTTTTTTCACTTTCGGCGTTGTTCCTACTAAAGATAACTTTAATTCAACATTTTGCGACATTATGCACATTTTTGCTTCCGTTTAATGTAAAAAGCGTGTCAAAGATATATCTTCAACACGCTTTTAATTATTCTGCTCCAAGTATTAATTTCATGTAATCCACCTGACTGTCTTTTACGTCCACAACCTCGTTCGCCGCATCGTCAACTGTTATATACAAATTCTTCACAACGGTATTTTCTGTTTCATCGTCAACATAGTGGTAGCTGTAAACGTATATCCATGTGTTTTCTTTACTTTCTTTTATAATAGTATATGGCTTCAGACTAAGTGCACGTTCAGCCTTTTTGATTGAAGTTCCAAATTCAATTACAGAGAGGTCAATTTCAAGAGCAGTTTTTTCTCCCATCCAATTATGCTCAATCGCATTAAAGTTAAGGAGTGTAGCCTTATTCACAGTTCCGTCACCCGATTTTTCAAGTGCAACAGCCCATTCCGGAACTGTAATTCCGCCAACAACTATGCTGCTGTCAGACTCACACAAATAATCAAACTTACTTATGTGCCCTACCGCACCATAATCAGAAGTATCGTCAAAATCGTACTCTGTTTCTGATTCAATAATTTCTATGTCTCTTCCCAAAGGCACCTTTTCAAGCAGCTTTCTCCCCTCATTGGCTTTTACAGCACTAACGATACTTACTGCAATTACAACAATTATCGCCACAATTACAACTGCCGCAGCAATAATTCCGACAAGCTTCAGCTTCTTCCTTTTATCAGCAGATGCTTCCTCCTTTTCGGAAGTCCTTTTCTTGAACAAGCCCTTCTTTTTCTCTTTTTTTTCGACAGCTGATTCCTTTTTATTTGTCTTTTCGGCTGCTTCATTTATAATAATTTCCGCACCGCAGGCTGTACAGAACACTGCGTTGCTGTCAAGCTCAATTCCGCATTCGGGACATTTCATTTTTGTTCCCTCCATTTATATAGTATAAAATAAATATATCACTAATGCCGATTTTTGTCAACAGAAAATGACTGTTTAAAATTACAAAGATTAACTTTACTATTGAGAAAAAGTGTGCTATAATTATTTCAATACAGCCGCAGGCGGAAAGGGCGGAACTTATGCAAAGCGATAACAGCATTCTGATTTTTTCTCAGCAAGGCGATACGCTGGATAAAATATGTCTTTCCGCAAGTGAATACGGATTTGGAAAAATCACCGTTTCAGACGGCACAAATGCTGGCGCATTGCTTGAAACAGCACCATCGCTTGTAATTATCAATGCCCCTCTCGGAAATGAATTTGGTCTTGATTTGGCTGTAACAGCTTTAAATCATGGGTTCGGCGTGATTATTGCCGTACCGCAGAAAATCTGTGAAGAGGTATCCACAAAAATCGGAAATCGTAGCATTTTTGTGTTTCCAAAACCAATCAACAGTGCTGTCCTGAAGCAGATTTTCCGATTTGTAATGCTATCGAAGGCAAGCAGTGACGTACTGAAAACGGAAAAAGAACTGCTGGAAAGCAAAATCCGTGATATGAAGCTTGTTGACCGTGCCAAATGTGCGCTTATGCAATATCTTCGTATTTCCGAGGCTGAGGCACACAGACAAATCCAGAAGCGTGCTATGGATATGCGGCTTTCACAGACAGAGGTTGCTCAGGATATTCTGAAAACCTACGAAATGTAAACTATACTATTAAAAGGAGCAATACTATGGACGATTTCAACAAAGACCCTTTCAATGAGGAATTTCCACCCAAGCAGCAAAACGATGGTGAAAAATATCCTCAGCAGCAGTACCAGCAGCCTTACCAGCTGAATTACAACTACAATCAGCAAAACATAAACCAGCAGGGATATATTCCTCCTCAGCAGGGTGGCTATGGATATTCTCAGTACACACCTTATCCTCAGCAGCCAAGTCAAGGAATGGCTGTTGCTTCACTTGTGCTTGGTATTATTTCTATTGTCTTTTCATATTTCACAGCAATGCTGCCATTCCTTTTTATCGTTCCGATTATCGGAATTGTACTCGGAGCTCTCCACAAAAGCAAGCACCTTCCCGTCGGAAAGGGACTCTCAACAGCAGGTATTGTAACATCTATCGTAGGCATTGTGCTGACACTGCTTATATATGTCCTCTGCGTTGTCCTTGTTGTATTTTTTATGGAAGATATGATTAATTTCATCAGACAAACATCTCCCGAAGACTATGAAATGCTGTACGAAATGTATGGTGAACAGTTCCCTGAATGGTTTACCGAAGCATTCAAATTCTTCGCAAGATAAACCTCGTGCCCTTGATAATCAGGGGCACTTTTATTTTTTCAGTTCAACAATAGCTTTTTTACCAAAAACAGCTTTTTATATTTACCTAACATTGTCACATTAGGAAAAAATATATGGAAAGGAAAAAGTGCTATTGACAAATATTCTTTAATGTGATATCATAAATATGGTTAGTAGGAGCTAACTATATTTATTGTATGTCGGTTAGCCTCTTCTAATTCATATATCCGTTCAGGAGGCTGTTATGAATTTACGCAATGCGGAAGAAGGAAAAGAATACATTATCAGCAGCATCGAAACAGATGACGAAGAACTTGACGCATTTCTGTTCTCTCTTGGCTGTTATGCAGGCGAAAAAATAACTGTTGTTTCCCATCTTAAAGGCGGCTGCGTCGTTTCAATAAAAGACGGCAGATACAACATTGACAATGAGCTTGCAGAAGCTATTGTAGTCTGACCAATATCTAAAAGCAATCAGCAGATTTTTATCCGCCGATTACTTTTTTGAGCGTAAGTTAGTCGGCACTAACTTAATATATTATGCAGAATACTGCTTTAATAGAATTTTATTTCAGGAGGAGATTTATATGAGAATTGCTTTAGCAGGCAATCCTAACAGCGGTAAGACCACTATGTTCAACGCTCTTACAGGCCGTAACGAAAAGGTTGGCAACTGGGCAGGTGTTACCGTTGATAAAAAAGAACACCCCATAAAAAAAGCCTACAGCAATGGTGCAGACCTGATTGCAGTTGACCTTCCGGGCGCATACTCAATGTCCCCATTCACATCCGAAGAAAGCATAACAAGCTCCTATGTAAAGAATGAAAACCCTGATGCAATCATCAACATCGTTGATGCAACAAACCTCAGCAGAAGCCTTTTCTTTACAACTCAGCTTCTTGAGCTTGGCATCCCTGTTGTTGTCGCACTCAACAAGTCTGACGTAAATGAAAAGAAAGAAACCAAAATTGATTCTGCTGAGCTTTCTGCAAAGCTTGGTTGTCCTGTTGTAAACACAACTTCTACAACATCTGAGGGCCTTGATGAAGTTGTCAAGGCAGCTGTTGCAAACGCAGGCAAGGGTCAGACTGCTCCTTATGTTCAGGGAAATATCGACCTTTCCAGTAAGGAAGCTGTTGTAGAAGCTGATAAAAAGCGTTTTGACTTTGTAAACAAGATTGTTGCAGAAGTTGAAAGCCGTAAGGTTCTCACAAAGGACAAGAACCTCGGAGACAAAATTGATGCTGTTATCACTAACAAGTGGCTCGGTATTCCGATTTTCGCTGTTGTAATGATTCTCGTACTTATGATTTCCCAGTATTGGGTAGGTCCATTCCTCGCAGATACACTCGTTGGCTGGCTTGAAACGTTCCAGGGCTGGATTGGCGGTATGCTTGAAAACGCTAACCCACTCCTCTACGCTCTCCTTGTTGACGGCGTAATCGGCGGCGTAATTGCCGTAATTGGCTTCCTCCCGCTGGTAATGGTTATGTACTTCCTTATTGCACTTCTCGAAGACTGCGGCTATATGGCTCGTGCTTCTGTTGTGCTTGACCCAATCTTCAAGAAGGTTGGTCTTTCAGGTAAGTCTGTTATCCCATTCGTAATCACAACAGGCTGTGCAATCCCTGGTGTTATGGCTTCAAGAACAATCCGTAACGAACGTGAAAGACGTGCAACAGCAATGCTCGCACCATTTATGCCTTGCGGCGCTAAGCTTCCTGTTATCGCACTTTTCGCAGGCGCATTCTTCGCTGATGAATGGTGGGTAAGCCCGCTTATGTACTTCTCAGGTATCGTACTCATCTTCCTTGGTGCACTTCTTGTAAACAAGATTGCAGGCTACAAGGCAAGAAAATCCTTCTTCATTATCGAACTTCCTGAATACAAGGTACCAAGCCTTGTAAGAGCACTCCAGACAATGTGCAGCCGTGGCTGGGCATACATTGTAAAGGCAGCTACAATCATTCTCCTATGTAACACAGCTGTACAGATTATGCAGACATTCACATGGAGCTTTAAGGTTGCTGAAACAGCAGACTCCTCTATCCTTGCATCTATCGCAGGTCCATTCGCATACCTCCTCGTTCCAATCGTTGGCGTACTTTCCTGGCAGCTTGCTGCAGCAGCAGTTACAGGCTTTATCGCAAAGGAAAACGTTGTTGGTACACTTGCAGTATGCTTCGTTGGACTTGAAAACCTCATTGATACAGAAGAACTCGCACTTATGGAAGGTGCAGGCGCAGAGGTTGCAACTGTATTCGCAATCTCAAAGGCTGCTGCACTTGCATACCTTATGTTCAACCTCTTTACACCTCCTTGCTTCGCAGCAATCGGTGCTATGAACTCCGAAATGAAGAGCGCTAAGTGGCTCTGGGGCGGTATCGGTCTCCAGCTTAGCGTTGGATACACAGTAGGCTTCCTCGTATACCAGTTAGGCACACTCTTTACAGAAGGCACATTCGGCAAGGGCTTCATTCCTGGTCTTATCGCAGTTCTTGTAATGGCAGCAATTGTTGTTTATATGTGCATCAACGCTGATAAGAAGGTTAAACAGGACTATGCACTTAACGGTAAAAAGGCAGAAGCAACAGCTAAAAACTGATAAGGAGCTGTTATTATGGAAAATATTATCATAATTCTTGTTGTGGTAATTATTGTCGGACTTGCAGGCGGTTATGTCTACAAGGCAAAGAAAAGCGGGCAGAAATGTATAGGCTGTCCTCATGCAAATTCCTGTAATACAAAAGCTGAAAAAGAACACAGCTGTAGCGGAAATTGCAGTGGCTGCAACGGTAGCTGCGGTCATCATTAATCTGCTACATACATAAAAAATCCTCGGGAAACGGACCTCCCGAGGATTTTTGTATATATTCTTATTTTATAGCCTTAACCGAAATAAGCTCAATGTTCTTGCTCATACTGTCTTCGGCAGGTGTTATTTCACTGCAGTAATCAGTGGAAAGATACTTCTTGTTGTCGTCCGCGAAAACTGTTGTTACAACAGCATTTTCACCCAGACGCTCGTTAGCGATAATTGCTCCCAACAGGTTTGCACCCGAAGAAATTCCCACGCCGATTCCGAACTCACGGGAAATTCTCTGTGCCATAATAATTGAATCAATATCGTCAACGGATACAACCTCTCCGCACTCGTCAAGCTTGAGAATAGGAGGAATAAACTCATCGGAGATACCCTGAATACGGTGATTTCCAACCTTGTAGCCTGTTGAAAGCGTTGGAGAATTCAGCGGTTCAAGAGGATATGCAATGCAGTTCGGGTTAGCTTCTTTAAGTCTGCGACCGATACCCATTACAGTACCGCCCGTGCCTACGCCTGCAACAACAGCATCGGCAACCTTTCCGATTGAAGCAAGCTGGCGAACAATTTCTTCACCTGTTGAGTAATAGTGCGCATCACAGTTATCTTCGTTAGAGAACTGTCCAGGCAGGAAAACACCGCCCTTTGCGGCAAGCTCCTCAGTCATCTTGATTGAACCAAGGAAACCGCCTTCCTCATGGGAAACGAGACGAACTTCTGCACCAAAGCTTTTCATCAGATTGATACGCTCACGGCTCATCCAGTCAGGCATAAAAATCACAGCCTTGTGACCGAGATAGCTGCTCATTGCGGAAAAAGCAATACCTGTGTTACCGCTTGTAGCCTCGGCAACTATATCCCCAGGCTTGATTGCGCCTGTTTCATAAGCTTTTTTCATTATGTAGAGAGCAACACGGTCCTTGATGCTGCCCGAAAGATTAAGGTATTCAGCCTTTGCGTAGACCTTCATTTCCCTGCCCTTGTATTTCAGAGTAATTTCCAGCAGCGGTGTGTTGCCAATCATATTTTTTATACGGTCAAATCTATCCATAAATGAACTCCTTAAAAACAAATTACAGTATAACATTATACTATGCTTTTCCAGCCAAATCAACACTATTTTTTTATTTTTGGAATATTATACAATAATTCAATCTGCTGTTTATCAGCTTGACAAAATACTATTTAAGGTGTACAATTATAGTAAGCTATAACTAACTGGAGGGAGTGCCCTTATGAACTGCGACTGTGAACTTGATTATGAATACCACGAATTTGTGGAATGTATAACCTCAGCGCTGGACGCACGTGACCCATATACAGGAAAGCATTCCGAACGTGTCAGCGATATGGCATGTATGATAAGCGAAATAATGGGACTGAGCGAAAATGAAATTCAGGAAATCCACATTGCCGGACACCTTCACGACATTGGTAAAATTGGTATCCCCGACCGTGTTCTGCTAAAAGAAGGCAAGCTGGACGATGAAGAATGGAAGCTTATGAAAAAACACCCTGAAATCGGTGCAGATATTTTGTCCAAATCATCTCATTTTGCACGTCTCGCCGCAATCATTCTCCACCATCACGAACGTTGGGACGGAATGGGCTACCCATTCGGCGCAAAGGGAACAGAAATTCCCCTTGGTGCAAGAATTATAGCAGTTTGCGACTCAATTGATGCTATGGCTTCAAAGCGTGCCTACAGAAATGCCCTGCCGCTTGACGTTTGCAAGACTGAGATTGAAAAGAATATCGGGATTATGTATGACCCTGAAATTGCCCAACTTGCACTTGACAATTGGGAAACGCTCACTGCTGAATACAAAAAATAAATTTAAAATCATAAAATGCGACTGAATTAACCGCCCCACGCCGTAATTTATATTGAAAATATATCTACCAAAACGAGGGATATGGAAAAGCTTGACGTTTTTCAGTTTTGCGTCACATTACAATAAAAGCAATATCCAAATGGATATTGCTTTTATTTGGTGCGGCAAATGGGACTTGAACCCATACGTCGAAGACACACGCCCCTCAAACGTGCCTGTCTGCCTATTCCAGCACTGCCGCTTATTCAATTCAGCTTAATTATTATATCACAACAAATTTTATTTGTCAAGTGTTTTTTCAGATTTTTCCGAAAATTCTAAATGTATTTTCCCGAACTGCTCAGCATACACTTCTATCAAAGGAGTGTAGCGGAATTATGCAACTAAAAATGCAGATAAAAACTCTCGGTTTTCTTTATAACCTTGTTAAGGGAAGTGATAGCTGCCGTTTGCCGTCGGGTAAGCCTTTATTTGAAGCTGTTGCTCCGTCAGGCATCTTTTCCGAAGCATTGCCAGAGCAGGAAGGTGTACGGTCGGATGGACTGCTGAAAATGTTTACGAAAATATCAGATGACAGGAGTATAAACCCTCATTCTGCTGTTGTTCTCAGAAACGGCAGGCTAATTGCTGCTGCTGATTGGGAGCCATTTTCTGCTGAATATCCGCACGTTTCCCATTCTCTCGCAAAATCCGTTACTTCTATGGCTACAGGAATTGCTGTCAAAGAAAAATATCTTAACATTGACGAAAAACTTTCAGATATTTTCGAAACCACAGGCAAAGTTTCAGACAACGTTACAATACGTCATCTTCTTACAATGTCAAGCGGTGTAAAATTCAACGAAGCAGGCTCTCTCATTAGCAGTAATTGGGTAGAAAGTTTTTTGTCTTCAGACACTTTTTTCGAAGCTGGGACGTCATTTCTATACAACAGTATGAACACCTATATGCTTTCTGCGGCTTTATGCAGGAGGACAAAACTTTCACTTTCGGAATACCTTTCACGCAGACTTTTTCGTCCGATAGGTATTGAAAATTTCTACTGGGAGAAATGCCCGAACGGAATTGAAAAAGGCGGTTGGGGTCTGTATATGACGGTTTACGATTATGCTCGGCTTGGTCAGCTTTGGCTTCAACGCGGATTATGGAACGGCGTTCAGCTTATCCCTGAGGAATGGATTTCCGCTGCATCGTCAATACAGATTTCACACGAAAAATTTTGCAGTGACGGATACGGTTTTCAGGTCTGGCACGGCAAACACGGAATTATTTTCAACGGAATGTTCGGTCAGTTTGTTTATATTGCACCGAAGCATAATATTGTTATTGCTCTTACCGCAGGAAGCGAGGGACTTTTCCCTTGTGGAGGGACACTTGAATACATTGATGATTTTCTCGATAACTCAGGCAATTTCAGCAGCTCCCCCATCACACATTTTCGTTATGCCGAAGCTTCCGCTTTGCGCAAGGCTTTATCCTCAGCGCAGTTTGCAACTCCACTAAAAATCGGTGCACGAAAAAATATTTTCTCCCGTCTCAAAGAGCGATTCACTCAAAATACGGATACACCAGAAGATATTCTTAACGGTGTGAGTGTCATCTTTGACAGCAATCGTGCCGACCTGCTCCCGTTACTTATTCAGATTATGGATGGCTGTTTCGGTCAGGGAATAGACAGAATTGAATTTATGCTTACGGAGAAAAACTTCAACGTTGTTTTTCATATGGGAGAAACAGATGTTACGCTGCCCATAAGCTTTAAGCATTCGATTTATTTCAGCTACAATAATTACAATGTAGCCTCAACGGCTGTATTTACTACAGATGAGGACGATTACCCTGTTGTGAAAATTCAGCTTTGCTATTTGGAAACGTCCTGTACTAAGGTGCTGAAATTTATTTTCACAGAAAATGGTGTCACGCTGAAAATCCGTGAGAGTCCTCAGCTTTACAGTGCCATTGACGAAATCTCGGAGCTTACATCTGTCAATATGGGCGAAAACATTCGCAAGGCGCTGGGAAACATACTTGAGTCAGATGCTGCCTCATACAGGATAAAAAGCTTTATTGAGCCCACTCTGCAAGGAAAATACGAATTGTAAACCATAATCTTGTAAAGGTTGACAATCTTCCTAAAAAGCAGTATAATTTTAAAGTAATACTGTTTTGGGGCGTTCAATATGAAAAACAAAAAATTAACACTGTGCGGACTTTTTGCTGCAATAATCGCCGTCTGCTCGTGGATTACAATACCATCGTCTGTGCCGTTTACAATGCAGACTTTTGGGATTTTCTCAGCACTGCTTATTCTCGGAGGGAAATACGGTACTGCAGCTGTTACGGTATATATTTTCATCGGAGCAGTCGGTCTCCCTGTTTTTGCAGGATTTCAAGGCGGTTTAGGGGTGATATTTTCCCCTCTCGGCGGATATATTATTGGATTTGCAGCTTTGGCACTGATATATCTGCTTGTTACAAAAATATTTGGGAACAAACTCGGATTTCGGATTGCTGGACTTTCAGCAGGTCTTATTGTTTGTTACCTTTTAGGCACGATATGGTATATGATTTTTGCAGGCAAAACAAATTTTGCTGCTGCATTGGCAATATGTGTGCTGCCGTTTGTTATTCCGGATATATTGAAGATGGTGCTGGCGGTTATGCTGGCAAACAAAATTAATAGCAGGATACCAAGCAATTCCTGATGCGCTCGGTATCCTGCTTTTTTATTATGTTATTTCAGCTTTAACGCTGTTTGAGTCAGGCTGTCCAACATCTGCGTACAGAGTAAATTTATTCCCGTAAACAGCACGTCTGCCATCATTGTCAACTGCTTCAAAAGCACTTTCGGGCACTGTTATTTCAACGGTAACAGTTTCACCCTTTTTTACGTGAACACGCTTAAAGCCGCAGAGACTTACATTAGGTACAGCAAACTCGCTGTTATCCTTCATATAAAGCTGAATAACCTCATCTGTATCAAAATTTCCGCTGTTTACAACGGTTATAACAGCTTTTCCGTCAGCGTAAACAATGTCCGTACACTCAACCTTTGAATAGGTCAAACCATAGCCGAATGGGTAAAGAATATTATCTGTCGTGTAACGATAGGTGCGGTCTTTCATTGAGTAATCCTCAAAAGGCGGAAGCTTATCTGTACTCTTATAGAATGTAACAGGAAGCTTGCCCGATGGTGAAATCTCACCGAAAAGTATTCTTGCCAGCGCCTTGCCGCCCATCTGTCCCGAATACCACGTCTCAATCAGTGCGTCTCCCATTATTTCAGGGGTTACAGCACTTCCCGTTGTAAGCACAACAACCATCGGCTTTCCAACCGATGAAATCTTTTCAAGGAGGATACGCTGTGGCTCAGGAAGACGCAAATCCTTCTTATCACCAGAGAAAAATTCGTTGCCTGTGTCGCCTTCCTCGCCTTCAAGCGTAGCATCAAGACCCACACAAGCTATTATAACATCAGCATTTTCTGCCGCCGCAATTGCTTCAGCATATCGGTCACCAGCCATTGCAAGTCCTGAGGTTCTGTCCTTGAAAAGGTGACAACCCTGTGAATAGAGTACACGTCCCTCAAAGGCGTCCTCAATGCCTTCAAGGAAGGTTATGTATCGGTCAGCTGTTCCGCAGTAATTGCCCTCAAGTGCTACACGGCTGTCAGCGTTAGGACCGATAACAGCAATGGTTTTCAGCTTGCTTCTATCCAGCGGAAGAACACCGTTATTTTTCAAAAGCACCATTGATTTTTCTGCGCACTCCTGCGAGAAAGCCTTGTGTTCCTTGCAGGAAATTATATCGTAAGGAATATTGTCATACTCTGTTTTCTCATCAAACATACCAAGACGTACCCTTGTTCTCATAGCGTGAACGCAAGCGTTTCTGATATCCGCCTTGTCTGCAAGACCTTCCTCAACAGCCGCAAGCGCCTGAAGATATGTACAGCCGCAGTTGATATCACACCCCTGCTTCAGTGCAAGTGCCGCAGACTCGGTTGCCGTGTCGGTAACATGGTGATGCAGGTGAAAATCCTGAATTGCCCAGCAATCTGAAACAAAGTACCCCTCAAATCCCCACTCTTTCAGCTTACCCATAAGGTATGGACTTGCGCAGGCAGGCTCGCCGTTTACACGGTTGTACGCACCCATCACGCCCTCAACCTTTGCCTCCTGCACCAGCGCCTTGAACGCAGGCAGGTAGGTTTCTTCCATATCCTTAGGAGTTGCAACAGCATCAAACTCGTGACGGACAGCCTCAGGTCCGCTGTGCACTGCAAAATGCTTTGCACAAGCCGCTGTTTTCAGCACTTCGCCGTCCCCCTGCAAGCCCTTTACAAAAGCTACCCCAAGTTGCGCAGTAAGGAACGGGTCTTCGCCGTAGGTTTCGTGTCCTCTGCCCCAGCGTGGGTCACGGAAAATGTTGATGTTAGGCGACCAGAGTGTCAAGCCCTTGTAAATGTCACGGTCACCGTGTGTAGAAAAAGCATTGTATTTTGCTCTTGCTTCGTCAGCAGTTATTTCAGCAGCACGGAAAATCATCTGCTCATCAAACATTGCTGCAAGTCCGATTGCCTGCGGAAACATTGTAGCTGTACCTGCACGTGCAACACCATGCAGACCCTCGTTCCACCAGTTATAAGCTGGTATCCCCAATCTCGGGACAGGGTCAGCCTGATATTTAAGCTGTGAAGCCTGCTCCTCAAGGGTCATTTCGTCAGTAAGTGCCTCAGCACGTTCCTGCGCTGACAAAGTCTTGTCCATATATTTTTTCATAAAACAGCCTTCCTCTCCGAATTTTATTTATCACCGTAAAAAATATCGTTATTGTAATCGCCTTTGCCACATTCTTCACGCATCTTAAGGATAGTTTCGCTGTACTCCTTTGACTTTTTTTCGGCACGTCTGCCATTTATGGAGCAGGTCAGCAGAAGAACAGCTATACCTGTCATAATCAGCATATCACCTGTAGATATGCCTATTTTGCTGCCTACAATCCACAATACAATTGTACCTACAGCAAAAAGTATGCTTGATATCCTTAGAAGTCTTGAGGGTCGTTCTTTGGGTGTATATAAAAATCGGTTACTCATTGTAAGCCTCCTTGAAACACATTGCATCATACTCATTATAGCATATCTTATTATCACGGTCAACAAACGAATTTATGTATCCTCAAAAAATTTTTAGCAAAATTGCAAAGTGTACTTGACAAAAAATGCAAAGCGTGCTATACTATTTTTGCAAAGTTAACTTTACAAAATTGAAAGAGGGTATGACGTGAAAACAAGAATACAGGAACTTCGCAAGGCAAGACGTATCTCTCAGGAAGAACTTGCACTTGCCGTCGGCGTAACAAGGCAGACCATAACCTCGCTGGAGTGCGAGAAATATACAGCTTCACTGGTACTTGCCTACAAGATTGCAAAATTTTTCGGGCTGACCATTGAAGATGTTTTTGATTTTTCATCTGAGGAATTGTAAGGAGAATTGATATGGCTGAAAATAATAATCAAAAAAATACTAATCAAGTCGGTTTTAATCCAGCATTTCTTCCGTTAGGGCTCGGTGTTGGATTGATGCTTGGTTCCGCGTTTGGAAGTATCGGTATCGGACTTTGTTTCGGAAGTGCTTTCGGACTTCTGCTTGGTTCGATAGCTTCTTTCGGTAATACAGCTGATAAAGAGGATGCTACAGAGGAGGATGACGATAATGAGCAAAACAAACTTTGAGTGGATGTTCAGCAAATGCTTCAAAACAGTTATGTCGTTTATGTTCTTCCTATCATTTATGGCAATGATGATAAGCCGATACAGTGAAGGGTTAAGCGACTTTACAATCGGTTTTCTCCACGGCTTTCAGCTTACGGCACAGGTACTGTGGATAATTTTTGCAGTAATCTGTGCATATAACAAGCAGTCCCCATTCGTTACAAAAGAAGAAAGGAACAAGTGATTATGGAAAAATTCAGAAATCAGATAAAAAAGAGATTAAGGACAAATGTGGTACTTGCAATTCTTCTTGCGGTGCTTTTTGCGGCACTTATGGTTATGGACGCAACAAACGCATGGAGCACGTTTCTTCCCGTTGAAGAAAACGGCGACAACGCCTTTATGGCAGGTTTCCGCAGTGGTTTCTGCACCTCTCTGATTGGTTTTGCTGTTGTTAAAATAATCATTTATGCACGTACTCTCAAAGATGAGAAAAAACTTAGAGCTATGTACATAAAGGAAACTGATGAACGAAATCTGATGATTGAGCAGAAAACTTCAACAGCAAGCTTTGCGGTAACAATTATGGGACTGGGAGTTGCTTGTGTTATTGTATCATTCTTTTCACGTCCAATTCTGTACACGCTTATTTGTGTAATACTTTTTGTTTCAATTGTCAAGGCTGCATTCGGCATTTATTATAGCAAAAAGTATTGATGTTGCACAATTATCTCCGATTAGGCATTTGTATGTTATGCAGAATTACTGATTGACAAATCAACAAATATGTAGTATCATTGTGTTAGTAGCATAATACAATGATATATGAAAGGGTGGTTTATATGGCAACTGTTCTTGAGGTTAAGGAGCTTTCCAAGAAGTACCCCAAGAAAACAAAATTTGCTGCCGAAAAGGTCAGCTTCACGGTTGAAGAAGGTGAAATCTTCGCTCTTATCGGTCCTAACGGTGCAGGTAAGACAACTACAATCAGAATGATTTCTACTCTCATCAACCCAACTGAGGGCGACGCTCTCGTTGCTGGACACAGCATTATTAAGGAGCCTGACAAGGTTCGTGAGAATATTACCTACCTCCCCGACGAGGCTGGTGCATACAAGACAATGAAGGGTATCGACTACCTTAACTTTATGGCTGGTCTTTTTGCAAAGGACAAGGAAACTCTTGACAAGTACGTTGAACGCGGAAAGGCTATCTGTGGACTTGGTGATCGTCTCAATGAAAAAATCGGCGGCTACTCAAGAGGTATGATAAGAAAGCTGCTTCTTGCCCGCGCGGTAATGACAAGTCCAAAGCTTGCGATTATGGACGAAGCTACATCCGGTCTTGACGTAATCAATGCTCTTGAAATCAGAAAGATGATTAAGACTCTTGCAAAAGAGCAGAATATGGCATTCCTTCTTTCCTCCCACAATATGCTGGAAATTGAGTACGTTTCCGACCGTGTGGGAATTATTGCAGACGGTCATCTGATGGTTGTGGGTACAATTGACGAGCTCAAGGAAAAGTACGAGGCTGCTAACCTTGAGGAAGTATTTGAAAGGGTGGTGAAGAATCATGAAATTCGGTAATCTTCTCAAAAAGGAACTGCGTGAGCTGATTACCTTTCAGGCAATGATAGGTATGGTTTTCACTATGGTTCTTCTCATTGTTATGGGTCAGATTATGGGCGGCGCAATGGAGGAAGGCTTTGATACCTCCACAATTACTCTCTGCAACAAGGACACCAGTGCATTTACAGAGGACGTGCTTGCTACAATCCAGGAAAGCGGACATACAAAAATTAACTTTGTTGACATTCAGAGCGAGGACTACGCCGCTGAGCTTGAAAGACTTGACCTGAAAAATGTTGTAATTATCCCCGAGGGCTTTGGCGACAGCGTTACTGTTGAAAAGAAGCCTGCACAAATTCAGGTTGTAAGCCAGATGCAGAACGGCGGTTTTGCAGGAACAATGAGCACCGTTTCCGCTTCTGATGTAATTTCTGTAATTCAGGACGTTTGTATGGACGAGGTTCTCCTTGAAAACTATGGACTTACCGAGGCTGATATTGAGCTTATCCGTGACCCGTTGGAGCTTGTGGAATACACAACCCTCAACGGCAAAACCTCAAAGGTTTCCGTAATGGAGCTTACTGCAATTACAATGATGCAGTCTATGATTGCACCTTTTGCAATTTTCTTCCTGCTTATGATGGCTTCACAGATGATTATGACAGCTATTTCCACAGAAAAGATTGATAAAACACTTGAAACTCTCCTCTCTGCACCTGTTTCACGTCTCAGCGTGCTTGGTGCAAAGATGGTTGCGGCTGTTATTTCCGCACTTCTCAATGCGGCATTTATGATTGTAGGCTTTGTATTCTATATGCTCGGTATGGTTGGCGGAGCTGTTGAGGATATCACAGCAAGCGCTATGGCTGAAACAACAAATCTTCCGATTGACGCAAGCGCACTTGAGCAGGTTACATCACTTCCTCAGGCAATGGCTGAGCTTGGTCTTTCACTCAGTCCTATGAGCTATGTTCTTTTCGCAGTACAGCTTTTCCTTACACTTGCAATCGGTCTTGCAATTTCCCTTATCCTCGGTGCAATGGCAACTGATATCAAGTCTGTACAGACACTTACAATGCCAATTATGATTGCAGTAATGATACCATTCTTTATCACAATGTTTGTTGACATCAACGAAATGACAGGCGTATTTAAGCTTATAGCTTATGCAATTCCGTTTACACACACATATACAGCGCTGACAAATCTTATGAACGGCGAAATGATTCTGTTCTGTGGCGGTCTTGCTTACCAGCTGGTATTCTTCATTGTTTGTATGATACTTGCTGTTAAGGTATTCACAACCGATAAGCTGTTTACAATGTCCGTAAATTTTGATGCTGGAATGAAAAAACGCGGCAAGAAAGCTATTGAAGAATAAACAAAAACTAAGGGTATCGGATTAAATTCCGATACCCTTTATTTTTTATGTATCAATCATATCAAAATCACTCGCCTGCTTCTGCGGTGATTTTGCATAAGCATAAGCAGATTTGCCGTGCTTTTTGATATTGTACATTGCTTCATCAGCAGCAGCAATAATTTCTTCGCTGTTTTTGCCGCTTTCACGCAGGAACGCAATACCTATTGAAGCCTTTATGCTTAATTTAAGTCCTGTTGACTCAGAGATAAAGCCCTTACCAAGAATATCAATTACCTCCTGAGCAACCTTGCCCGAGTCACCGTACAGCGTAAGATTTGTAAGACAAGCTACAAATTCGTCACCGCCGAGACGTCCTGCAAAGCCTCTTTCGAAGCAAACTTCCTTTAACGTATCCGCAACAAATTTGAGAACCTCGTCACCGCAGGCGTGACCATATTCATCATTAAAGAACTTAAAGTCGTCAAGGTCAATAAACATCATTGCGTCAAGAGACTTCTTATGTGTAGAGGTCTCAATTTCCGCATCAAGAGTTTTAATGAAAGTTTCTCGGTTAAGCAATTGTGTAAGTGCATCATAGCTTGCACGCTGAAGCAGGTGCATTTCACTGCGCTTTTCCTTATCGATATCCATAATCACGCCCACAATTTTTGTCGGCTTTTCATCACGGCTAAAGAACTTTGTTGCCTTTATCATAACCCATATAAAGTCACCATAGATGCTCTTGACTCTGTACTCGCCCTGCATAGTATTTGCAGGTCCAAGAATTCTGTCAAGGTCAGTAAGGTAACGGTCCTTGTCGTCCTTATGAATACGAAGCTTATAAAGGAAGCTTTCCTTAATTGTATCGTCCTTAGCACGATAGCTGAACTGCTTATTGAAGTTCTTTGAAACAAAAACCGTATCCTTATTGAAGTTGACTTCAAATACGATATTATTTGTTATTTCAACAAAAGTTTTATAACGCTGCTCACTTTCGAAAACGTCATCGAACAGATTATTGAATGCCTTCCCTATGAGACGGAATTCATCATTTGAGCGCACATCAAATCGTGCATTTGCGTCACCCTTCTGTTTTTTTTGAAATACCTTCATAATATCGTAAACCGGACGAGTAAAAATTACCACAAACACGCCCATAGCAACACAGGAAAGAATTATCAGAATTATAGAAAGATTGCGCTGACTGTTAGTATTGCGCGATATCTCTCTTTTCAAATTCATATCGCTCGTCACAGCAATCAACGACCACTTACTTGCTGAAACAGGACTTATAAAAATAGTTCTCTCGCCCTTACCTTCGCCGTAACTGAAAACCGTGTCATATTCGTTGTCATTGATTACATTTCTCAGCACAGCAGCAGCACCCTTCAAGCTGTCATCTTCGGTATAGCTTCGGATTGCCTTATATGGATATTCAAGAACGTGCCCCGTACTATCCATAAGAACGGAAGTAGTATATTTATTGTAATTTGAGCTGTTCACAAGGTTTTGCAGGTATGAGGTGTTGTAAAGATGATAAACAATACCCAGAAGCTTACTGTCATAGGAATAAACAGCCTTTGTCACAATAAAGACAGGAATATTATTGCTGTCACCGCCCATAAAGAATGTCGAAACTCCGTTATTCAACGAAGCGAGATTAAACAAGCCCTTATAGTTTGACATACTTTTTCCTGTATCAAGTTCATTTGTGGAGGCAATAATCATTCCCGAATTATTGATAATCATAATCTTCTCAAGAGAAGAATTGCACTCTGCAAGTGTACTGAATTTATCTGATACCTCAATATACTTTTCGTTTTCTTCTGAAAAAACAAATTCCGCTGAGTTGCTTTGCTCAGTGTATTCCCTTACAATCTCAGAGGAGGCAAGCTCCTTTGCGGAAGCGATTATATCTTCAAAATAGAAGTTTATACTTTCAGCCTGATTTTCCGTAACATTCATAGTGGACATCTTATTAAGCTCTTCAGAAGTGCCGACAAATTTCTTATATGAATACAGATTAATAATAACAATCGGTACAATAGCCAGCAATGTAATAAAGAGAATGAGCTTAACTCTTATTTTCATAGATATCCTCCTTTCAGCCAAAAGTAACCACTTACTATTTTAATATTTTTTCTTAAAGATGTAAACAGATTATATCCAACTTTGTGTATTGTAAACAACTTTTTTTATTTATATTATACATTTTTACCTGCCTGATTTTTTACCCGAAGAGAAAACTACATACAGCATTGCAACAAAAACTCCGCCCATAAGTACGCATACCACAATTTTAAACGCACTAGGCACCTTTATACTGTCCTCATCGGAAGGTATCTTTTCCGTCACGATGTCCTCTGTACCGCTTTGCTCCGACTCGGAAACAGCCGTTGTACTGCTTTCGCTCTGCTCATCGGGAAGAAGAATTTCATCAACATTAACCGTAGTTCCTACTGAAGAAAGTGTTTCTGCTGAAACGTGCTCGGGAGGGAGTGTTGTTGTCTCAGTCGAAACCGAAGACAAAACAGTTTCAGTCTCGGACTGAGCATCTTTTTCTGTTACCGAAGTCTCATTTTCACTGACATCGGAAGAAGTAATTTCAGTCTGCTCATCGTCAACAGGCTCATCAATAAGCTCGTTGTTTCCGCTGTTATCGTCAATAACTTCACTGCTGCTTTTAAACACAAGCATATAAACCGTCAGCGGTTCCATATCAAATGCCACAGCATTACCCTCAATTTCAAGGTCATAATCAAGGCGACTGATTTCGCTTGATTCAGAATTAAAGAAATAAATCTCAGCCATTTCATAATCTATATCTGAAATGATATTGATTGACGCAGTTTTTATCTTACTCTGGTTCTTGTTAATAAGCACCGTTTTCATCTCGGTTATATCAGTTCCGTTAATTGACGAATAAACCGAGCTCATAACATCTCCGACATTATCCGCTTCAACAGCTACATCGCCGAAGCCGTTTCCATAACCGTCATAATCGGTATACAGATTAAGCGCCGCTTTGTGATAGTCTATATTTGCAGTATTTGGTTTCAGACACGCCATATGTACGCCATATTCAGCAAAAATTCCAAGGGTATCAGCAGTTGCAATACCGCCGCTGATATGGTCACCGCCGCCGAAATTATATTCCGAAAAGGAAAGCTTTGTACCCGGATAATACATATTTATGGAGGCTTCAAGAGTAGGGATAAGCGGAATGTGCTGATTATGAAGAATAGCAATAGTGCTGTTTTCGGTATATGTGCTGTCCCAGAAAATACGGGGAGCCTGCATTCTTGTATTGTTTGAGAAAGTATTGTTGCTGTCAATTACAGCTTCAAGTAAGCCATTCGTTGCCTCGGTATGATAATGAATATCGAGAACATCAAGAAGACGTGTTCCCGCAAGACGTGATACCTCATTCATTTTCATAAGATAATAGTCAATGAACCAGCTGTACTCACGGTTATGATTTTCCCAGTCCTCGGGATTTTTCAGATTTGTAAATGCCTCAATTCCGCATATTGACGGGCCGTAAACCAACGCAGTCGGGTCAATTCTTTTCACAGCGGAAGAAAGCTGAGCCGACTTTTCAACAAGTCCGTCAGCAGTTATTTTCTCCGCAGCAGCTGACGGAAAGCGCTCCGTCCAGTTTTCAGGCTCATTATCAAGAAAATATCCGTTTATTCCTCCGTCAACAGCGTATCCGTATCTATTTACAAGATAGCTTACATATTCATCAATGTAAACCTCTGAGTCAGTAATGTCAGGCTGGGACAAATAACCGTCCGACTTGCTAAAGGAAATGTTTTTCCAGCTGTTCTGCTCCCCCTCCGCAGCAGCACCCATCATTTGCAGGGTAACATACTTTGAGGGAATTTTGTATCGTGTTGCCTTTGTGATAAGATATTCCGTATAGAGAGCAGGGTCGACCCAGCGTCCGGGGGGATAATTGCTGATAAGGCCCGTATCGTTTTCGGAACCCGTGCCTGTTCCGCTGCTGGAATAATTATTTTCCCAGTTATAGGACGAAACACGCGGGTCAGTCTGTTTAATTGCGTTTACAGTCAGTGATGAGATATCCGACTCAGCGTTAATTCCGTAAATGTACGGGCTGATATTACCTATAGTGTCAGTAACATCAATTGTTACATTTACGTCCATAGTATCAGTATAGGTTGAGCCGAATACAGCCTCGGCGCTGTGTCCCTGCATAAGGGACGCAGTTATACCTGCCACACACATAGCTGACAATATTCTTTTGCAGTATTTTTTATTTATATTCATAGCATAATCCTCATAAAACTATTTGCGTTAGGAAAAAGCTGATTAAAGCAGAAGCGTTCGTTTCACCGTTTTGAGAAATGTATGAGCTTGCGTTCTTGAGTACATTTTGAAAAACGGCAGAAACGTACTAATAAGCGTTTCCTTGGTATATTCATTATAATATACCCAAACCGCAAAAGCAAGTCAGAAGCCACTTTTACATAATCTTACGAAAAGTTAAGACTGTAAATTCCAATCATACCGCCAAGCTTTACCCTGAGCGGTGCAGTTTCGTTTACGGTTTCAAGAGCAATGGTGTACTCCGCAAAGCCTTCCTTGCAGGACGACGGCTTGATGTCGGTTTTGCCGATAATCTTTTCGCCTGCATAGATTTCAACAGACTTTGTGCTGCAAGGTGCAGAAGCAATAACCTTAACTGAGGTGTAGCCTTCAAATGCGGCGTTGTCATAAACAAGAGTTCCGCCCCAATCGTGACTGATTGCAAAATGGTCATTCTTATCGAAGCTGAAATCAAGTGTAACCATATCCTTGCTGTCATAATTCTTTGCTTTAAGGAAATGTATATCTCTCGGCGGAATTGTTTCACCTGTAATTTCAACTTCAGCACTGCATCTCACATCAAGACTTGAAGCCGCCGCTGTAAAAGTGTATATACCGCTTTCAACGCAAAGCTTCTCACGGGTTACATCGTAAAATTCAAGTGCATTCCACGGCACGTCAATTTCAACCTTAACAGCCTCGCCTGCCTTGATATTCACGCGCTTAAAGCCGCAAAGCTGACGAAGCGGACGCTTTACACGGGGATTGTTATGTCTGAAATAAATCTGCACAATCTCATCACCGTCAACATCGGAAACATTCTTAACCGTAACAGCTGTTTTAACGGAATTACCCTGCTGAACAGCCGTGAAATCGCTGTACTCAAACTCAGAATAAGACAAACCGTGGCCAAACGGGAACAGCGGTTCGCCGTCATAATAAAGGTAGGTGCTGTTGTTTGTGATGATATCGTAATCCATAATGTCAGGCAACTCGTAGATTGACTTGTACCAGGTCATAGGACAGCGTGCGGCAGGATTGTTTGCGCCGCTTATAGTTGCCGCAAAGGCTGTACCAAGCTCAGCGCCAGCGTGGGAAGTGTACATTATGGCAGGCAAGTTTTCCTTCTCCCAATTTACTGCGTAAGGATAGCTTGCAACGATTGCAAGAACGGTATTTTTGTTGCCCTCATAAGTTGCCTTGACAAGCTTATCCTGATGAGGCGGAAGAACGATATCAGGACGGTCGTAGCACTCACGTGCGACCTGCATAGGGTGGTTACCTGCGCATACGATTGCAACATCAGCCTGCTCCGCAAGCTTTTTCGCACGCTCTGCACCGCTTGACACAACAATTATCTCAAACAGCTTATTATCGGTAATCCTACCCGATTTTGCTGTTGTCAGCACGTCATTTTCATCAACGCATATATCTACCGCCCAGTCATTCCAAGTACGGAAGCTGTATGCGCCGTCAGTGTGGATTGTCGGCTTGAACCATTCGTGGATAAACCACGCATAAGGTATTTTGCTCTCAGCCTTATAATTTCCGTTTTCCGTTACATACAAGCCGTTTGCAACGGACTTGAAATTGATTGAGCCGAATCCCCAATCGTGCATTTCAAACTGTGCGTTTTCTGTTGCTTCATTGGCAACAGCTTTGACCGTACCGTCCTCGGTAACAACAAGAAACTTACCATTTTTTCGGCACTTGATTGCAACAATATCATAGCCATTGTCAAAGAGGATATTATCCTTGCCGTACTCGGCTTCAAGACCCTGCTTTATGCTAATTTTGTAGCTTGTTCTGCCCGTATACCAGTCACAGTAATTTTCGTCGGCAATCGGACCTGTAAGAGCAATTTTCTTACCCTTTGCAACAGGCAGCAGACCATCATTTTTCAGCAGGCACATCTGCTTCATAGCCGCCTCACGGTTTACCGCACGGAATTCCTCTGTATCGACAGCCTTACCCATATCCTTGTATGGGTGCACCTCATCAAACTCACCAAGTCGGAAACGTCCGTAAAGCACGTTGCCCACAGCCTTGTCAATATCTGCTTCGGTAATAAGCTTTCTTTCCAGCGCATCATAAGCAGCCGCAGCAACCATATCCACAGGGTCGGTCATACTGTCTGCACCGTTTTTAAGGCAGAGTGCAAGTGCCTCTGCGTGAGTTTTCACAATTTCGTGTGAAAGAACATTCTGTGAAAAATCACCGCCATCAGTAACAACAAAGTCGAGTCCCCACTCGTCTTTCAGCAAATTCTGAATGTCAGGATTCATTACCGCAGGCACGCCCGACAACTCATTATATGCCGCCATAATTGAGTGTGCGCCCCCCTCGGTTATTGCACCCTTGAACGCACGGTAATAGTATTCGTGAAGCGTTCTCGGCTCAACGTTTGCGGAGCAGGTTCCCCTGTCCTTTTCGTTGTTGTCGGCACAGAAATGCTTCAGCGTCGGAACAGTTTTTAAGTAAAAATCATCTTCGCCTGCAAGTCCCTTTGTATACGCTTTTGTCATTTCGCAGGTCAGAAACGGGTCCTCGCCGTAAGCTTCCTCGGTACGCCCCCAGCGCGGGTCACGCTCCATATCAACGGTCGGGCCCCACACCATAAGCTTGCCGTTCGGCTTTTTATTATAGTAGTAACGTGTTTCCTCAGCAGCTATTTCACCCAGCTTATACATTAAGTCAGGGTCAAACATAGATGCCATACCGATTGGCTGAGGAGTTACAGTTGAAATCTCGTCATCTGAACGTCCCACATAACCACGGGCAATTTCCGTGCCCACATACCACTCGCCTATATCAAGGCGTGGAACAGCCGCCATATGCGAAGAAAGCATATTAATTTTTTCGTCTGTTGTGAGTCTGCCGAGCAAATCGGAAAGACGTTCTTCAATTTGGAGAGAGCTGTTGCGGAATGGGTAATTCATAACGGTTCCTCCTTAGAGTACGAAATAATATGTAAACGGGTAAATTATAGCCAGAAGAATAACATTCACAAGTGTGAACACGCCGAGATACTTGATCGGCTTTGCTTCGTCAGTTTCCATATAGATTCTGAAGGAAATCAGACTTGCGAGACTTGCCACAAGAGTACCAAGACCGCCAACGTTTGTTCCGAGGACGAGGGCACGTCCGTTGTCAGTGAAACCCGAAAGCATAAATGCCGCAGGTACGTTGCTTATAACCTGACTTACAAGGGTTGATGCGAGAAATTCCTGACCCTCAACAAGCTTTGTTACAAACTCATTTACGGCAGGCATATTCTGCAGGTTACCTACAAAAACGAAGAACGAAGCAAATGTAAGAAGCAGGCTGTAGTCAACCGCTGTAAACAGGCGCATATCGAGAATTATTGCAACAACACATACCGAAGCAAACACCACGATTACGTCCAGAACACCGAAAACCGCTAACAGACATAGAATGAACAGTATCACATAAAATGCAAGAAAGCGCTTGTTTTCAAGAACGACCTGCTCCGTATTTTCAGTTCCGAGGGGCACGTTCTTTATGAACAGGCAAAGTATCAGGATAAGCGCCGCACTTATCGCAAATACGGGAAGCGTCGTGCCGAAGAAGTCAGCGGGAGTATAGCTGTAGAAGTCGTACAGATAAAGATTCTGCGGGTTGCCGAAAGGGGTAAGCATACTGCCGAGGTTTGCCGCCGCAGTCTGTACGGTTATGACGTAAATCATTGTCGACGGGAGCTTGCTGAAAAGCGCCGCTGTCAGAGGCACGAAAGCAATCAACGCTACGTCATTTGTG
>JAZSHA010000169.1:0-8559 GCA_045533025.1 Oscillospiraceae bacterium | reverse complement strand
TGATTGCAACGTAAGCTGCTGCTTTACCAGCCATATCAAGTCCTTCGAGATACTCAATAAGAGCTGTCTTTTTATCCTCGTCGGAAAGACTTCCTGTTGTGGAGTCGAATGGAAGTCCAGTAATTACATCAGTATCGGGATTTTCAAGCTGTGCCTTGACTACATCTGTTTCATCAGCCTTTTCGATAAGATACTTTGTAAGGTCGCTTGTGTATGCGATATAACCTGTAATCATAGCTGTATCGGTATCTTCCTTAGGACGGATAATACCTGACACCTTCATAGACAATGCGTTGTCATAAAGGTAACGGAGACCTGCATCTGTTTCACGCATATCTGTGTAAAGTCCTGTTGCTTCGTCATAGTGGTAGCAATCAGCGTTGAGAATTGTCTTGTATTCGGTATTGCAGATATCCTCATAAGACCATCTGGTGGTTCCACGGTCATTGAGTTCAACCTTGTCGATTGCAGCTGTAGCGAGGTCTTCGATTTCACCTTTGGAAACAAGTCCGAGAGCGTAAAGGACAATATCGTCAAGCTCGTTATTCTTGTCAACAACGAGAACTACTTCGTCATAGCTGTTAGGCCAAGCACCATACACAACTTCGTACTGGTCGAGGATAAGGTCATTTATTGGTGCGCCGTTTTCGCCAGGGAGAAGCTCCTGCCAAAGCTTTACTCCGCCCATACCACTCATAGAGGACATACTTGCCATATTTGCGTTGGACATCTGCACCATTGATGACATATCCATGCCGACATACTGGAACATAAGGTCAATAATGATTTCTTCAAGGTTGGTATACATAATCTTGCCGTCCACGGTTTCAGTGTAAAGCTGGAGGTCGAGGTTGTAACCATACTGAACACCGTTTACTGCTTCATTGAGCGGGTCGGTTTCATCAGCAATTCTTGCTGTAAGGTATTCTCTGAATGCCCTGAGGTCATTTTCGCTGGTTTCGATATTGTTCATTGCATTAATCATATCGTAAAGAGCGGTTTTCTTATAAACAGCGTCATTTTCGTGTGCTGTTTCCTCAGAGTCGACGTTCATAAATGCTTCCATAAGAGCTGACATTTCAACGGTTGTTGCTTCGAGGGTAAGAGGGTAAGCGGAAAGTGTACTTTCCTGAACATCATTGATATAGGCTGTCATACCTGTGGAAATCGCAAGGATAAGAGCGATACCGATAATACCGATTGAACCTGCGAAGGAGGTAAGGATTGTTCTGCCCTTCTTTGTAAACAGGTTTTTAAGGGACAGCATAAAGGAAGTACCGAAGGACATAGAAGGCTTCTTGGTTTTCTTTGTATCCTTATTTGCTTCATCAACAGCCCTCTTTTCAGCAGCAATTTCTTCCTCGGTAAGTGGCATTGAGTCGTCTGTGATTACGCCGTCAAGCATTCTGATTATTCTTGAGGAATACTGCTCGGCGAGCTCAGGATTATGGGTAACCATAACGATAAGTCTGTCCTTGGAAATGTTCTTGAGGATTTCCATTACCTGAACGCTGGTTTCGGTGTCAAGAGCACCTGTAGGCTCATCGGCAAGGATAATATCTGGATTATTCACAAGGGCACGGGCAATTGCTACTCTCTGCATCTGACCGCCTGACATTTCACTTGGCTTCTTCTTCAGCTGGTCACCTAAACCAACATCTTCGAGAGCCTTCTTCGCACGTTCACGGCGTTCAGCTTTGGAAACACCTGAAAGTGTAAGTGCAAGTTCAACGTTTTGGAGCACGGACTGGTGAGGAATAAGGTTATAGCTTTGGAAAACGAAACCGATGGAATGGTTTCTGTAAGCGTCCCAATCTCTGTCCTTGAATTTTTTTGTAGAAGTTCCGTTGATAACAAGGTCGCCCTCGGAGTATCCGTCAAGACCTCCGATGATGTTGAGCATAGTTGTCTTACCGCAGCCTGACGGTCCGAGAATGGACACGAATTCTGACTTACGGAATTGCAGGTCAATCCCTTTGAGTGCGTGCACCACGCCGTCACCTGCGGGATAATCCTTTTTGATTTGTTTCAGTTCCAGCATTATTATACTGCCTCCAAATTATTATAAAATCGCTTTATAAGAATAAATACCCAAATAATTATTATACCTACAAAACAGGTTTATGTCAACCGCAACTGTCATTTTTTCACATAAATTTCACCTAAAAAGAGAAAGCTGTCCGCAGATTTTTTCAGCAGACAGCTTTTCATAAAAGGAAGAAAGAAAGGAGAACAACAATTTGTGTTCGTTACAAATGTATTATAGCAACTTTACGGTGTAAAGTCCAGCAGTTGGTGTACCGAAATTCACCCACATAATAATTACGTAATCAATTCTGCGGAATAGTCCTCATTGATTTTCCATAGACGTTCGGCACTGCTGTTGATAATCTTTTCCGAAGTAACGACTGCACAGGTAATTCCCTGTCCTTCGGCTGACAAAATTTCAGAATTAAGCCCTTTATCAAGCTGTGAGGTGTAAAACATTAATGCTCCAACACTGCCGCTTGAAATAATCTCATCAATTGGGACACGATTACGTATTTTCTGACTTGTGAACGGGTGTTCAAAGCTGAAATCCGCAAGTCTTACCTGCAATGCTGAAACATCGGCAGGCTCAGTAATTTCAAATTTGGTACAAATGTTATCAAATCGACAGTAGACAGTTGACTCAAAGCCGCATTTCAGTAATCCAAGTGCTGCTGCAAGCATTCCTTCGACAGCTCTCTCATTCTCATAGATATCGGTTCCGCCGACGCTGTCGAGGACGATATTCTGCCTCACCGACTCTATTTCATCGTCAAGGCGAACCATATATTTATCACGCTTTGAGGAAAGCTTCCAGTTTATACGGCGGACGGGGTCGCCCTCCACATATTCCCTATGAGTGTAGCCAGGCATTCCTGAAAAGCCTGTTACTCTTTCACTTTCAGTGGTTTCCTCTGTATCATCGGCAAATCGTGCCATTTCAGCAGCTGAACGCAGGAATGGAGAGTCACCCTGTATTTCGGGAATATCGGGGAAAACCTTTACCTCGCTGACAGAGTTAAGGCAGGACAGACGAAACTTGAAAAAGCTCGTAAAATCGTGCATAAACACGCTTTCCGCACCGATTACAGACCTGCCCCATACCTTTGCTCGATACTTTATTTCCACGGTACTTTCGCTTCTCGGTGGGACACTTACAACGTAACAGCCGCAAGTGTCCTCGGGGACAAGTCCCCCTGCCATTGACAAGTTAAGCTTCACAGCAGGCACAGGAAATATGCTTTTATTGCGCACAATAATTTTCAGCGTAGCCTGCTCACCTTTATAGAGCATTGTTCGGTCAATATCGGAAGTTACCGTTACCCTGTTTTTTCGTGTCAGGAACAGCGTGATAAAAAGCGAAAAAATAGGTGCACAAACAAGCATATACACAAAAGTCCAGCCGACAGATGCTGACAAGACCAGCGCAAAGGCCACTCCGATGCCTATTGCCATAAGATACAGCAGAATATTTACAATTACTTTCATAGCTTATCCTTTATTTTGTAGGCACGGTAACGCTTTCGAGAATTTTCTCAAAAGCCTTTTCGGCGGTTTCATACATTGACTTTCCCTTAGGTGAGAGCATTATTCTGTGAGCGAGGGTGCATACACAGCAGTCCTTTACGTCCTGAGGAGTAATAAAGTCACGTCCGTCCATAAACGCCCATGCCTTTGCTGATTTATAGAGGGCGATGCTTCCTCGTGGACTTACGCCAAGCTTAATGCCCTCGTCGTTACGGGTAGCACTGACGATGTCGATAATATAATTCTTCACGTTTTCTTCGGCACGAACCTGCTTTACCTTATCCTGTAATTCAACGATATCATCAATTTTCAGTACGGGTGCAATTTTTGTCACGGGATTCTCAAACTCATTTCTGTCGAGAATTGACAATTCTTCATCTGCTGTTGGGTAGCCCATACTGATTTTCATAGCAAATCTGTCCATCTGCGCTTCGGGAAGGTGGTATGTTCCGTAGGTTTCAACGGGGTTCTGCGTTGCAAGAACCATAAATGGCTTCGGCAGGATATAGGTTGCACCGTCGATGCTGACCTGATGTTCTTCCATTACTTCAAGGAGAGAGGATTGTGCTTTCGGCGAGGCACGATTGATTTCGTCGGCAAGAAGAAAGTTACAGAAAGCTGCCCCCTTTCGGTACTCGAACTCTCCAGTTTCACGGTTAAGCATTGAGAAGCCTGTAATGTCCGATGGCATAATGTCAGGTGTCATCTGGACACGGCTGAATATGCCATCCACTGATTTGGAAAGTGCCGCTGCAAGCTGGGTTTTACCTACACCAGGGACATCTTCGACAAGGACGTGTCCCTCGGTGAGAAGTGCGCAAACAGTCTGCATAATCGGAGTACGTTTGCCCACTATTACTTTTTCGATATTTTCGATAAGAAGCTGAATTTTTGCGTCCATAGCTTTGTTCCTTTCTTTTATGCAAGCCCTGTGTCAAGCACAAGGGCAGGATTTACGATTATATCCTTAACTTCGTCACGGGTAAGAAGCTTTGTTCCCTGAGTGCCTTCGAGGAAGATTTCCTGCGAGGTTTCCACAAGGTCAAAGGACTGCTCCAGAACCGCCATAATTTCGGGAATTACAACCTCGTCGAGTGTACTTGCAAGCAAGCCGATTGCAAGTATCGGATTGGTTGTGTTTGCGTACTCATCGGCGGATCGTGCAAGGCGGTCAAGCGCTTTAATAAGTCTGTTAAAGTACGATAAGCTGTCTTCATTCATTGCTCCGAACACCTCGCCGTCCTGATAAGCACTTTTATACTGCTTTTCAAATCCATCACGGAGCACTGTTACTTCATCACAGAGTTTTCTGTAATCGGCTGTCATGAGGCTGGTAATATCGGACATATTCACGCTGTCAAGAACCATATTCAGCGATTTGATTACGCTGGTTTCCATATCATCAGCAAGCTGTTTTTTCTCACGAAGCTCGGGACGGGTTTCCTGCTTTATGTAGACATCTCCGTTAAGGAAATAGTGGTCGATAAGGAATTTTGTAACACGCTGCTGCTCATCTGCGGAAATGGTGAACATTGTTTTTATCGTAATACCGCTTCTGTCAGTTGGGAGGAGTCCTCCCCTTGTGAACTCAGTGATTATTTCCTCGGGAATTTTTTCTGTTACAGCTGTTGTTTCCGACTCTGTTTCGGTTGTTTCTGTCGGAAAGGTTACTGTTTGGATTGTTGTAAGCACGATAGGCTTGGTTTCAGGGACGAGGGGAGCTGTTGTGACGGTGGTTTCCTGCCCTTTCAATTCCACGTCGGTAACGGCAAGCTTATCACCAAGCTGTTCCTTGGCTTGCTCCTCGGCTTTTTCAATTTCCGCCTGAAGCTGTCCCTGAACGATTGCTTCGGCAAGAGTTTTATCCTTTACGGCGGCTTCTGCGATGTACTTTTCGGTGAAGTGTGACGCAATCAGCACGCTAATCGTGCCGACTATGAGAATTGCTATTATTTTTATTGTTTTCATCAGCACGACTCCTTTCATATTAAGTGGAAATATCAATAAAGCTTCTTCCCACCAAAATTCTTTTTACGCACGGCGGCTATGCAGAAAACGTACACTGCGGCTGATGCGGCGGTGAGGACAAGACAGCGGAGAATCTGGCTTCCTGCACTGTTGGACAGCACAAGCATATTACCCAAACCAAGTGCTATTCCTGCAAAGAGGGACACGAACAATGCGGCGGACTCCCTGTCAGTTGCGAGGGAAACAAGCATATTTACCGTGCCGCAAAGGACATAGAAAAGAAGCACTGCGAATGATGCGGCGATTATTGTGGGGACAGGTGCGGTTGTGAAATCCGTTGCGGGCTGACCCGACATTACACGGAAGCCAACGAAGTCACCCGACCAAACATTGCTGAAATTGAACGCTCTTGAACAGATGATAAGGTTGATTACGAAAACTGCTCCGAAGAAAATCGTACTATTCACGAGGTAGGTCACAAGCTTGCCTGTAAGCCAGTTTGTACGGCTTCCGCAGCGAAGGATTTCTATTCCGCCAAAGCCGCTGTCGAACATTATTCCGCAGACCACGAACAGGTACAACGGCAGATAGATGAACACGATATTCATCGGGTCGGTGAGTATGAGAAACATCACTTCCATTGCTGAAAATGTTACCATTCCTGCCATATCAACGTATTTATGTACGCTTACAACTGCAACAAATGCGATTACTGCGAGGGCAAGACACCATCTTGCCGCTGGGATATGCTCGGAAAGGCTGAACCGTAATCCTCTCAGTTTCATCTGCGGTCACCTGCCTTTCCGTATAGCGTAAGCAGGGTTGCGCTTACTGTAAGGATAAAGGGCACGGCGAAACGCTGCAATGTGATTTCTCCGCCGTAGATTGAAGGTGCTATATCAAGGGGCGGATAGAAACGTTCAAGTTTAAGGTGCGGAAATGCGTAGATGCAGAGCAGATACAGAACCTGCGGCATTACGAGTGGCACGTAACGGTGACGGTTTACAAATGTCAGACCGTAGGAAATTGCGGCGTAACCAAATCCAAAAGTAATTGGCAGGACAAGACAAGCTGCTGCAAAACCAAAATCAGGTACTCCTCCTATGCAAAGGCACACTAAAAACAGTACAAGCTGTGGGATAAACAGGGCAAGTGCGCCTGATATTCCGCTTGTAAGCAGACGTGCAAGCTGATATCCGTCTTTACGGAGCTTGATTGTCATAAGTGTTCCAAAGCGGGTTTCCTTTTCCTGCATAATCATCACGGAGTACGGCATTGCCGCAAGAACAGGTGCGGCAAATGGCAAGGCAAGTGCTTGTGCACTGGTGTACAAAGTTTCGGTTTCACCTGCTGTTAAATAGAATACCATTGCCCCGAAAAGAAGAATTGCGTTGAGGGCAATGCTGATAAAAAATGCAGGTTCGGTTATCACACGCTTTAAGTCAGTGGACAAGAATTTCATCGTGCACCTCAACAATGGTTGAATTTTCGATACGGAATTTTCTTGTGCAAAGTGAGTCTATATCATCGGCAATGTGACTGGCGAGGACGATTGTTGCTCCATTTTCATTAAGCTCAGTAAAAAGCTTACGGATTTCAGCGACAGACTCAGTATCAAGGCTGTTCATCGGCTCATCAAGGACAAGCAGTTCAGGCTTGTTCATAACAGCCTGAATTATACCTAATTTCTGGCGCATACCGAGGGAATATGTACGGACTCCCCTGCGGTTTTTCGGGTCAAGTCCCAGCCTTGTCATAAGCGCACAAATTTCCTCCGTGGGAACAGGGTTTGCACTCATTGAGTTAAGGATTTTCAGATTTTTCAGTCCGCTGTAATGAGGAATAAACCCAGGTGTTTCAATCATTACACCAAGGGACTCGAAAAAACGGTTTTTCCTTGTAAGATTTTCACCGTCAAATGTTACGCTGCCCTTATCAGGTACAAGCAGACCTGTCATAAGCTTGAACACAACGGTTTTACCGCTTCCGTTTCTGCCGATAAAGCCGCATATTTCACCCTTTTCTATTGTAAAGCTGACGGACTTCACCACGGACACTCCGCCGAAGCTTTTGCTGACGTCCTGAAAACGGATATAGCTCATACGAAAATTCCTTTCATTTTTTATTACTATAAGTATAGCTGTTTTCCCTGTAATTGTCAACTGACAAAAAAGAGCACCCAAAGGTGCTCTTAATCAACATCAATTTTTATCTGTTCTTCCTCGTTTTCGAGGGCAAAGCTGATTATCCTGCTGTAAAATCCTGCCGGGTCAAGGAGAATTTTCTCCTTAATAAATTTCGCCTGGTCATAGTCGGGTGCATAGAGGGCAATTCTCATCATATCAAAGGTTGTATCCTTGATATTGCAGTTCACCTCATAACCGTTATGAACCTCAGATATTTCTACATCTGCTTCACTTTCACGCTTGATACGTGCAAAATAGTACATAGCTGTTTTCAGCAGCTTTTTGCGAAAATAATACGGTATCGAGTCATTGAAATACTCAGCGCCAAATTTTCCCTTTTCAGTAGCCTCAATATAGGTTACTCCGTCACGCTCAACACGGACAACCGACTTGTTTTTCAGCAAATCAGCCATTGCTTCGGTATAATAAAAATAGTTTATAATTTCGCTGTCCTGCGCAATTTCGTAAAGCTGGTCTTCCGTAACTGGGTTTTTCAGCTTTTCAAGGAGATAACAAAGCATCACCTTTACGTCGTGCGCAGAATTAAGCTCAACGTTATTAAATTCATTCATAGATATCTCCGATAATTACATCATATTGTCTATCTTGCGTGTTCCCTTAGGAAGCTGTGCGTCAAGAGGAAGCTCCTCCATTTCCCAGCTTTGCTCTTCGGAGGCTGTTTCGCCGTTTTCCTTTTTCTCTTTCTGCTGACGCTTCAGATATTCACTCTTAGTATAATGAAGACCACTGGTGTTTGCCATTGCGTGAGGCTCGTCGATAACAACGATAAAGTCGGGGTAGCCCTCCTGCTTGGAAAGGTATTCCTTTTCTTTGAACAGACGCATGATAT
>JAZSHA010000021.1:0-3889 GCA_045533025.1 Oscillospiraceae bacterium | reverse complement strand
TAATGATGATGAGCAGATGACTAATGTTACACTGTCTATTCTTCCTGAAATTGATGCAGCTGTTTTCGTTATCAGCGCCAACTCTCCTTTCTCTCAGTTTGAAAAGGAATTTCTTGAAAAGAAGATGCTCACAAGTGATATGGGCCGAATTATCTTTGCAGTAAACTGCTTCGGCACTTTCTCAAAGGAAGATGAAGACAGAATTGTTGAAACCGTTGAGAAGCGTATCGGCAGCTACGTTATGGAAAAGGCAAAGATGGTAATGGGTGAAAATTCAAAGGAATTTGCTGTATACAAGCGTAAAATCGGTACACCTAAGGTTATCGGTGTTTATGCTAAGAAGGCTCTTATGGCTAAGGAAAGCGGCGACGCTGCTATGCTGGAAGAGAGTAACTTCCCTACTTTTGAGCGTGTACTTGAAGCTATGCTTACTCAGGAACGCGGTACTATTACTTTGCAAATTCTTGCAAATAAAATTATCAGCTCCGCTTCTGAGCTTATCAACTCTATCATTATCCGTGAAAACTCTCTGATGATGGAAACTGATGAGTTTATGGATAAGTATACAGCAGCCATTGAAGAAATCGACGAAATCCGTACAAAGAAGCGTGCTGAATTCGTACGTATCAATGATGCAGCTAACAAGGTTTTTGAAGGCTTACAGCCTATCCTCGACAGCTACTGGGTACAGATTGAAGAAACCGCTATGAAGGTTATCGATGATTATCCTATGAGCGCTGAGGATTTAAAGCGTGACAAGTTGAAGATTGTTTATGCTAAGCTAACAGAAAGAATTAAGGAAAATATTGAAAATAAGGCTCAGCTTATCTGTGAACAGATTCAGAATGAAATCAATATTGCCCTCAGCGATGAAGCTGAACGTTTGCAGTCATTTGAAGATGAATTCTTTGCTTCCGTAAGCAGAATTCAGGAAATGTTTGCTGTTCCTCACAAGCACTCCAGAAACGGCGGTGTTGTTGACCAGATTATCGGTGTTGCTATTGGCAGCGTCGGCACAGGCGGTCTTTTCATCGGTTTCCGTGAGGCTGGCATCAAGGGTGCACTTCTCGGTGGTGCTTCAGGATTTGCAAGCTTCTTCCTTACTTTTTTTGCTGCAACAACTTTCCTTGGTGTTCCGCTGGTAGGTCCTGCTGCACTTTGCCTTATGGCGGTTGCGGGTCTTGCAGGAACATTTACTGGTAAGTTCGCGGTTGACAAGCTTCTCGTTCAAGAGAGAATTGACAAATACAAGGCAAGCTTCAAGCAGAGTGTAAAGAAGCAGTTCCACGAAATGAAAATCAATTCCGACTTTACTGAAACTGTTCGTCAGCAGGTATTTGCTTCATTCCAGGGTCTCAAGGCTAAAATTGAAGAAGAAACGGAAATTATTCTTCTTGACACTCAGAAAACTCTTGACAGCCTCAATGAACTCAAGGCTGAAAGAAAGACTATGTCCGACAACGAAAGAGAAAAGCTTCAGAACATTGCTGAATATACAGGTGCTCTTCTTGCAGAGACATATAATCTTCACAAGGTTCTCGCTGACAATATGGAGTAATTGCTGATACAGATTATTTAAGGAGGTTTCCTATATGTTTGATACAGTCGGTTCAGCGGGTAGCAATCCGCTGCTTGACATAGATACAAGCTTTGCTGCTTACCTTAATGCACGTACACGCTCTTACAAAGACCATATTGTAGGCGGTATGATGGACTATGCTTTTGATGCAGACTTTTCGGTTAAGCAGAAAATCACAACTTTTTCAAGCTGGTCAAAGGTTCATAAAACCCTTGTCAGCCATGATATACCAAATAAGGTTAAACGTATTTTCCAGTCAACTGATGTTGCAGGTTCATTGAAGCATTCAGAAATTTACGATGCTGTAAAAATCTGCGCTGAAAGATTACAGATAAGCGTTCCTACCACTTATGTAAGAAATGCGCCTAACAAGTATGAAATTTATTCTGTTGCGGCAGAAGGAACTGACCCATTTATTGTTGTTACATCGGGACTTATTGATGTTTGCACAAAGGAAGAGTTACGTTTTCTTGTGGGCTGTGAATGCGGTCACATTCAGAATAATCACTGTATTTTCAATATGGCTGCACCTTATTTTGGCGTAAAAAATCTTGAGGACATTGAAGATTATACAGCTTCTGAAAACGACAGCTCCACGAAACAGATTGCGGGAACTATTACTGAATGGATTAAGCTCGCTGATATTACAAGTGACCGTGCAGGTATCATCTGTCTCAGCAATCCTCAGGATTACCCGAATATTGTTTCAAACATTCACAGCAAGGGTATTTTTGTTACCTACAAAAAGGATAAGCTTGAGCTTGGTGAGCTTATGAAGCTTTATGAGGTTCTTCATATTACACCTGCAAGAAATATTGTTATTCCTCCCGATTGTTCAGCAATCGAAAGAAGAATTCTTGCTGGTCTTGAATTCCTTAGCTGTGAAATTCTTTATAATTGGCGCAATGACCTTAACAAGGTTGATGTGCACACTGTAAACAAGCAGGCTTTGGAAGTAAGATGCGAAATTATACTTAATGCGGCGAAGGAGGGTGTTTAATATGTCAGAAAATAAAGCTTCGCTCAATTATGCTGCTGCCGAGCCTGATATTGAATATGTTCAGAATGAGCTTAAACAGCTTCTTAATAACAAAGCTTTATGCACTATTCTTGGTGATGAATTTACAGAACACCTTTACGATTGGGACAAGGCTATTACAAAGCGCCGTACAGAGCCGTTTTCTCTTGTTGTTCTCGGTGACTTCAAGAGAGGTAAGAGCACAATTATAAATGCTATACTTGGAAAGTCAATTGCACCGGTAAATGTTGCTCCCGAAACCTTTACAATCAACTCCATCAGTTACAGTGATGTTCCTAAGGCTGAGGCTGTTCTTAAAAATGGTCAGAGAATTACTCTTACAGCTGACGACCTTGTTCGTGAGAAGCTTGAGAAGCTTATGCGTGCTTTCCCTGACACGCTTGAATACATTGATATTCGTGATAATGCTGAAATTCTCAAGGAAATCAGAATTGTTGACACACCTGGTCTGAGTGACCTTGACTGTCTTGACAAGCAGGTTCAGGATTATCTTGTTAATGCTGATGCTGTTATATATATTGCAAGTGCACTCTCCCCTTTCTCTGAGTCGGAGCAGCTTTTCCTTGCAAGTCACATTCGTCCTCTCAGCTTCAGTAAGCTGTATGTTCTTGTTAATATGATTGACGCTATGAACACTCAGGAGGATATTGAAAAGATTATTAACCGCGTAAGTGAGCGCTGTGAACTTATTATGCCGAACGCTTACGTTTACGGCGTAAGCGGTATTGATGAATACAGACGAAAAATCGGTCTTAATCGTCCTGATATCAAGGGCTTTCAGGAATTTTATGAAAATGAATTTCTAAAATTTGAGATGTCACTTAAGCGTGAAATTATTCTTCAGAAAGATATTATCCGTACTCAGCGTGTACTTACTATGCTTAACCTTATGATTAAGGATACTGCTGCTCGTATTCGTATGATTTACGAGATGATGGCTATGGACAGAAAGAAGCTTGATGATATCTCTCAAAGCATTGAACGTGAGTGCTCAACACTTGCAAGTGCTCTTGAAAGCAAAAAACCTAAAATTCTTCTCAGCATTACTGAAATGCAGCAGGAAGCTGAGCAGTGGATGTACGGCTTTTTCTCAAAGCTCAGAGAGGATATTCTCGAAAGCCGTAACACTACTTCCCCTGAAGATATTGACAAGCACTTCTACTCATTCCTTGTTGACAAGGTTGGCGAGGCTTACAGAAAGTGTCTTGATATTCACCAGCAGCGTCTTAATCTGATTATTGCTCAGCTTGGTGCTGAACTTGCCAAGAAGC
>JAZSHA010000255.1:0-4622 GCA_045533025.1 Oscillospiraceae bacterium | reverse complement strand
AGCGCCGCCTAAGAAGCGCTCTGGAGAGGGAATTTTGAAGCGATAGCTTCAAAAGGGAGAGGTTCTGCAAGAGAGAACCTCTCCAACAGTAGCGTAGCTACTGCTTTCGTATAGCAATAAAGGTAAAGCACGTCCAAAGAGTGCGCACACCCTTTGGAAACCCGTTATTTTGTTTTCTTAACTGGAATTTATTTCCTTAAATCATTGACAAACCCGTGAAAATGTTGTATACTATAATGTGATTTATTATGTTCGGAATTGGATAATTTATCCTGTTAACAAAAAGACAGAGTATCCCATCACTTTTACTTTGCAATGCTCTGCCCGAAATCGTAAAATCGTTACATATTTACTATCGAAAGGTTGGTATCAAATTGGCAAAAAACGAAAAGAATAACACCGAAACAAACGCTTACGGCGAGAAAATCGCTCCTAAGAAAAATACCAAGCAGCCTGCCGCTAAAAAGCCTGCTGCTAAGAAAAATGAACAGAAAAAAACTGAGCAGAAGCCCGACGTGAAAAGCTTCTTCAAAAAGCCTGCTCAGAAAAAGGTTCAGCCTAAACAGAACAAACCTAAACAGAATAAGAACAACGCTCCCGAAATTCACCCCGAAACAGGTCTGCCGCTTCACGCTACAAACCACAAATCCGTGAAAAAGACTCCGCTCCGCATTATCCCCCTCGGCGGTCTTAACGAAATCGGCAAGAATATGACCCTTTTCGAGTGCGCAAACGATATGTTTATCGTGGACTGCGGTCTTGCTTTCCCTGACAGCGATATGCCGGGCGTTGACATCGTGCTCCCCGATTTTACCTATGTGGAGCAGAATGCTGACAAAATCCGAGGCATCGTCATCACTCACGGACACGAAGACCACATCGGCGGTCTTGCTTACCTGCTGAAAAAGGTGAACGTGCCTGTTTACGCAACACGCCTTACAATCGGTCTTATCGAGGGCAAACTCAAGGAGCACGGAATTCTGAACAGCGCAAAGCTTAACGTTGTTACCCCCCGTCAGACCGTGAAAATGGGCTGTATGGCTGTCGAATTTATCAGAGTAAACCACTCTATCCCCGACGCTGTGGCACTTGCTATCCACACACCCGCAGGTATCGTTGTCCACACGGGCGACTTCAAGGTTGACTATACTCCAATTGAAAGCGAAATCATTGATTTGGCACGTTTCGGCGAGCTTGGCAACCGTGGCGTACTTGCCCTTATGGCTGACTCAACAAACGCTGAAAGACGTGGCCATACCGCAAGTGAGCGTACTGTCGGACAGAGCTTCGAGCGCCTTTTCGACACCGCCGAGGGCAAGCGTATCATCATCGCTACCTTCTCCTCAAATATTCACCGTGTTCAGCAGATTGTGAACAACGCTGTACGCTGCGGCAGAAAAATCGCCGTTTTCGGCAGAAGTATGCTGAACGTAATCAGCACCGCTATGGAGCTTGGCTACCTGAAAGTTCCTGAGGGACTTTTTATCGATATGAATGAGATAAACCGTTTCCCTGCGGAGAAAATCGTGCTCATCACAACAGGAAGTCAGGGCGAGCCTATGTCGGCGCTGTCAAGAATGGCAATGAACGAGCACAGAAGCGTTACAATCACCCCGATGGACTTCATCATCATCAGCGCAACTCCAATCCCAGGCAACGAAAAGCTTGTTACAAAGGTTGTCAACGAGCTTATGAAGTCGGGCGCTGAGGTTATCTACGAGTCAATGTATGACGTCCACGTTTCGGGTCACGCTTGTCAGGAAGAGCTGAAGCTTATGCTCTCCCTTACAAACCCACGCTTCTTTATTCCTGTGCACGGCGAATACAAGCACCTCAAAAAGCACGCAGGTCTTGCCTACAGCCTCGGCTTCGAGCAGGACAGCGTTATCATCGGCAGCATAGGCAACGTTATCGAAACCGACGGCACAAAAATGGCTATCACAGGTCAGGTTCCTGCAGGACGTGTATTCGTTGACGGTCTCGGCGTAGGCGACGTCGGCTCAATCGTGCTCCGTGACAGAAAGCATTTGTCCGAAGACGGCCTCATCATCGCCGTTGCAACAATCGAGTCGGAAAGCGGAGCAATCCTCGCAGGTCCAGACATTGTATCCCGTGGCTTCGTCTATGTAAGAGAGTCCGAGGAGCTTATCGAGTCCTCAAAGGCTTTGCTTATGAAAACCTTGCAGGGCTGTCTCGACAGCAATATGCGTGACTGGAACAGTATCAAGGGCAAGATGAAGGACGCACTTGGCGACTATATCTATATGAAAACCAAGCGCAGACCGATGATACTCCCAATCATTATGGAAATTTAAAATAATTCGGAATGCGGAATGCGTAATTCGGAATTAAAACAAATCGCAAGCGATTTGTTTACAGGTTTTGCCCCACAAAAATTACAAAAAACCAAAACAAAAGACCAAATGCGCAAGCATTTGGTTTTTGAAAGGATAAAACTATGACAGGAAAACGCTGGACTGCCTTTAAATGTGTTTCACTGCTTTTAGTGGTAATATCACTTGCGTGTGCGTTCTCGGTCTACGAGGTGAACGAGTTCCGCTTCTGGACTCTGCTGTGTATAACCTGCCTTGCGGCAATTGCGTTCCTTACGCTTTTTGCAGCGGCACAGAAAAACCTGCACCGCTTTGTAACCGAAATGGAATCACAGCTTAACCTTACCGAAAGGGACTCGCTTTATAAATTCCCTGCACCTGCTATAATCATCGACAGCGAGGGAATTATAATATGGTACAATCTTGCCTTTACCGAGCAGGTCTACGGCAGCGACGCTTTCGGCGTGCACATAAATACCATAATAGATATTGATTTGCAGAAAACACTTGAAAACAAGAATACAACTATAAGCTACGAAACAGGTCATTTCCGTATCTCAGCTGTAACAACGGAAAAGCGTGACTCTGAATCGGAGCTTATATCCGACCTTACTCTGCTGTACTTCGACGATATCAGCGACTATATCTCTCTTGAAAGCCGCTTCAATGATATCCGTCCGACTGTGCTCCTTATCTCCATCGACAACTACGAGGATATCCTCTCTGGCGAAAAGGACAGCGAAAAGGCGCACATTATGATTCAGATTGACAAGCTTCTTGAAGAATATTTCGACGACCACAACGGCGTGCTCCGTAAGCTTGGCAACGATAAATTCATCGTTGTTGCTGAGGAGCGTGACGTGAAGGAAATGGTTGCGGACAAGTTTAAAATCCTCGATAACGTCCGTAACATCAATATCTCCGAAAAGTCGCAGGTTACCCTCTCAATCGGTATCGGTATGGGCTACTCCAATATCACCGAAACCGAATTTGAGGCAAAGCAGGCTCTTGAAATGGCGCAGGGACGCGGCGGCGACCAGGCTGCTGTAAAAACCGAAAACGGCTTCGAATTTTTCGGCGGCGTCACAAAGGGCATCGAAAAAACTACCAAGGTCAAGACCCGTTACGTTGCAACTGCCCTTGCGGAGCTTATCAATTCTTCGTCAAACGTTATTGTTATGGGTCACCGTTACGGCGATATGGACTCAATCGGCTCAGGCGCAGGTATGGTCGGTGCAATCCGCCGTATGAGCTATGAAAAGGAAGTTTTTATGGCTGTTGACCTTGAAAAGAACCTTGCAAAGCCGATTATCCACCGTCTCCACGATAATCTTACCGACGAGCCTCCGATTTTTGTTTCCGTGGAGGAAGCGCTGGAAAGAATGAACGATAATACGCTTCTTATCGTTGTTGACACACACAACAAGGAAATCATCGAGAGCACGGAGCTTTACGAGCGTGCAAAACAGATTGCGGTTATCGACCACCACCGTCAGACTGTAAACTATATCGACAACGCCGTGATTTTCCACCACGAGCCTTACTCATCTTCTGCCTGCGAAATGACAGCGGAGCTTATACAGTATTTCACGGGCATCGACAAGCTCCCAAGCTACTACGCCGACGCAATGCTTGCAGGTATTACACTCGATACCAAGAATTTCGTTATGCGTACAGGCGTGAGAACCTTTGAAGCAGCAGCTTTCCTGAGAAAACTCGGCGCTGATATGGTTGCGGTAAAGGGACTTTTCGACAACGATTTTGAGTGCATCAAGCACCGCAGCGAGCTTATTGCTTCAACAGAAATCTACAACCGCTGTGCAATCGCTTCAGACGATACAAGCGTGCCTAACGCAAGAATAAGCTCAGCACAGGCTGCCGACGAAATGCTTGGCATCGAGGGCGTTGACGCAAGCTTCGTAATTTTCAGCACACCCGACGGCGGCGTGAATATCTCCGCACGTTCACTGGGACTTATGAATGTTCAGATTATAATGGAGAAGCTTGGCGGCGGCGGACACCAGACAATGGCGGCTGCTCAGTTCACAGGCATAACCGTGTCCGAAGCGAAAGCCAAACTCATCGGAGCAATCGACGAGCACATTGCAAGCATAAGTTAATTCGGAATGCGGAATGCGTAATTAAAACGAAATCATAGATTTCGTTTCCGAGTTTCACTTCGTGAAACATCGGAGTTACAGCAACACTCAAAACTTTCCAGAAACCCAAATAACGGGTTTCAAAAGGGAACATGGTTCCTTTTGTGGGGGGGTTGGGGGGAAAGCCCCT
>JAZSHA010000239.1:0-1934 GCA_045533025.1 Oscillospiraceae bacterium | reverse complement strand
CGGCACGGCAAATACAAGGGACAAGGGTGTTAACGAGATGTCTTCGGCGCTGAAAAGACGTTTCAATTTTGAAACGGTTGAGCCTGTAAAAAGTGCGGCACTTGAAGCAAAAATTATCCGTGAGCAATGCGCAAAGCTGCTTGCGGAATCAGGTATAGAAATGCATGCCGACAATGAAGCTGCTGACGTGCTGGCTTGTGTTTTCAACGAGCTTCGAAGCGGTGTTTCGTCTTTGAAAGCAAGCGTACCGAAAATGTCCTGCGTTATGAGTACGGCTGAAGCTGTTTCAGTATATTTCCAATCGGCGCTTACTGCGGAATATTACGGTGACGGAAAGATTTCAATGAACAAGCTTACTGAAAATCTTCTGGGTGCTGTTATGAAGGAAAGCAAGGATGACCTTTCCAAACTAAGAGAATATTATCAGGGTGCTGTAAAACTCCGTGCGGAAAAATTCGGAGGAATCTGGCAGGAATTTTACGACAGCAGGAGCTGCTTGAGATGATTAATGATTTTGAAAAATGCTTTGATTTTTCATCGGGGCTCATTTTCTTTCCTGTACGGCATCACTCCCCTGCCTGCGGTTATCACATACAGAAGGTAATTGATGAATACAAGCCTGACTGTGTGCTTATAGAGGGTCCCTCTGATGCAGATTTTCTGATTGAATATCTTGCAGATGAAGGTACTGTTCCTCCTGTATGCATTTACAGCAGCTACGATGACAGGCTGGGACAGATATCGGAAGATAAAGACAAGTATCGTGCATACTATCCTTTTCTGCAATATTCTCCTGAATACTGCGGTTTAAAGACGGCTGTTAAAAATGGAACAGCGGTGCATTTTATTGATATGCCGTATGCTTTGCAGCTCACAATGTTTGGTGCCCGTGAAAATCGCCGTGAATATATTCAGGATGAAACTGCGGAATATTATAAGCTTACAGCAGAAAAAAGCGGTTGCAGAAGCTTTTCTGAATTCTGGGAACGAAGCTTTGAAATGAGTTTTAATAAATCAAGCTATGAATTTGCCAAAAACGTATATATGCTGGGCAGACATATGCGTGAGCTGTCACCGTCCGATGAACGGAATGATTGTCGTGAAGCATTTATGCGTGACAAAATCAACGAATTTAAGAATGAATACAAACGGATAATGGTCATAGCAGGTGCTTACCACATTCACGGTCTTGCAAAGGAAGACAAAAAGGTTAAATTCGGTAAATACTCCGTATCTGACAGCGGATTGTATATTATGCCATACAGCTTTGCGGAGGCAGACAGCAGGAGCGGTTACGGTGCAGGTATTCCATTTCCGGCTTTTTATAGCGATGTATGGAAAAAACTTTGTGACGGAAAGGAAAAGCCGTATCTCGCTTCGGTTGAGGAGTTTATTGTGAGCACGGCAAGATATGCACGGTCTAAACAGCCTGTTTCGCTTCCTGATGAAACAGAGGCTCTTTATCTTGCAAACAATCTTACTGCGCTGAGAGGTAAGGCTGAACCTGGTGCGTTTGAGCTGATTGACGGAGTACGCTCGGCATTTGTAAAGGGTGACGTCAATTCAACTGCGGCATTTGAGCTTGACTACCTTTACAGAAGAATGACAGGAATGGGTGCAGGTGAAATTAATCTTTCATCTGAAGGCAGAGAAAACATTATTCCGCCTTGTGTTGCGGATTTCAGGGCTTTGTGCAAAAAGCACCGCCTTAATATCGGCACGGTTGCACGTCAAAGCACGGTGCTTGAGATAGTAAAAAAGAAAAGCCATTATGAAAAAAGCTGTTTTTTCCATCGTATGGCTTATTTGGAAACAAGCTTCTGCAAGCGTGAGAGCGGTCCTGATTATACAAGAAACATTGACACAGCTCTTATAAGAGAGCAATGGAGCTATCGTTACAGCACAGCTGTGGAAACACGTCTTATTGACCTTTC
>JAZSHA010000080.1:0-2966 GCA_045533025.1 Oscillospiraceae bacterium | reverse complement strand
TGGGCAGGCCTTTGTATGAAAAGTACGGCTTTGAGAGCGCGGGTGCTGAAATGAAACTGAGAAAGAATGTGATTTAATTATGGAAATCTCAAAATCTCACATAGACAACGGCAATTGCTTCGATTGGGGCAGAACCTCCGCCGATTATGCCCGCTACCGTGATATTTATCCCGAAATTTTTTATAAGAAAATAGTTGGCCGAGGTCTTTGCATAAAGGGTCAGAAAATTCTGGATTTAGGGACAGGAACAGGTGTTCTTCCACGGAATATGTATCATTACGGCGGGGAATGGCTCGGTACTGATATTTCCGAAAATCAGATTGAACAGGCAAAAATCCTTGCACAGCAGAGTGGTATGAATATTGACTTTTTGTGCTGTCCGACCGAGCAGCTGGACTTCCCGAACAACACCTTTGACGCTGTTACAGCCTGCCAGTGCTTCTTCTATTTTGACCACGATATAACAGCCCCGAAGCTTGCGGAAATGCTGAAAAACGGCGGCAGACTTGCGGTGCTTTATATGGCTTGGCTACCCTATGAGGATAAGATTGCAGGTGCAAGCGAGGAGCTTGTGCTGAAATACAATCCTAACTGGACGGGTTACGGTGAAACACGCCGTGATATCTTCATTCCTGAGGTTTATGACAAATATTTCAAGCGTATGCACAGCGAAATTTTCGACGTGAATGTGTCATTTACCCGTGAAAGCTGGAACGGACGTATTAAGGCTTGCCGTGGAATAGGTGCATCCCTTGCCGAAAATGAGATTGCAGAGTTTGAAAAGGAGCATCTTGAACTGCTTGGTAAAATTGCTCCTGAACAGTTTGATGTACTGCATTATTGTGCAATTTCGGTGCTTGAAAAGGTGTGAGAATATGAAATGCGAGTTTGATACTACAAAGACCATTGAAACAATTCAGACAATAGGTACACTTGGACTTTTCTTTTTGTGCGTTATTTTAACGTGTATCAATGAAATACTCGGCATATTATCAGGCATTCCTTTAATGATAATCGGTATAGTATTAATGGCTGTACTGCCCGAATTTTTATGCAGGCAAATAAAACTGAGTGACGAAAAGCTTGATGTTTCATACAAATTTTTCTCCCAATCAATTCAGTTGAATGATATTATAAAAGCTGAATGTACAATTAAATCCGAGGGGCAAAGATTTGGCGGTGTAATTTACAAGCTTGTACTTTATATAAAATGCAAATCAGGAAAAGAATATAAATTTATAAAAAGGCTTTATGATGTTGATAAAGATTATCCAATTCAGCACGCTGACAAGTTTAAGCGATATGTTGACGAACAGCCGATGATGAAGCTGTGTAATATGATAAACGAAAAATTATAAGCAGAGGTGAAAAATATGCCTATCGACTGCTGTTTCTGCAAGGACAACGATTGGTTCCGATACCGTGTGGGTGCGATAATTATTTCGGAGGGGCACGCTCTTTTCTCATACGGCGAGGAGTCGGGCTACTACTACACAATCGGCGGCGGTGTTCACGTCGGGGAACACTCCGATGACGCTGTTATCCGTGAGGTTTACGAGGAAACGGGCGAAAAGTTTGAGATTGAAAGACCGCTTTGTCTGGTGGAAAATTTCTTCAAGGGTGACGATGTGTGGCTGAAAGACCTTAATTGCCACGCTGTTGAATTCTACTATCTGATGAAGTCCACGAAAAAGCGTGAGTATGATGTTGGAAGCGTGAACACAGGCGGAGAAAGGGAGAGAATGTGCTGGCTGCCAATTGATAAGATTGATGATTATGACGTAAGACCCGTACTTGCAAAGGAGCTTGTGAAAAAGCTTCCCGAACATTTCACGAGTTATGTCAATGATATGAGGTAAAGAGGTTATTTTATGGCAACAACGGAAATGCTGAAAATACAGTTTTATGACAGCTACAATATGCTAAAAGAATTGGTCAGAATTTGTCCCGATAATTTATGGAAGGCTGAAAATCATGGTTTGCCCATATGGAATCAGGTTATTCACACCATTTGCGGAAGCTTCTTCTGGCTTCGTGAGGATTATGAAAAGAAGTTTTCGTGGGAACTGCCATTACCCGAAAGAATCCGTGACAAAATCATTAATGATGATTGGTGCGTTGACATTGACGATTTTATGACAAAAGCTGAAATGAACGAATGCTTCAAATATCTTGAAAAACGGCTGGAAAGCTTTTGGGGCAAAATTACTGATGAAATGCTTAACAGCAAGACGTGGGCAGATAACGAATTTACATATTTAAGTGTGATTGCGGCACAGATAAGACATATTATGTGTCACGTGGGAATGTGCAATGCTGCACTGATTGAAAATGGCTTTGACGAAGCTGAATGGATTGCATTCGGAGAAAATTGATATAATTACCTTGAAAGGCGGTGGTATCCGTGAAATCAGCTTTTGATTTCATCGTTTATGAAAATTAATAAATAAGTTGAAAATTAAATTTTATATAAAGGAGCAATAACTATGACACTTTACGAAGAACTTGTTGCCCGCGGTCTTATCGCACAGGTAACAGATGAGGAAGAAATCAAGAAAATGATTAACGAGGGCAAGGCTACATTCTACATCGGCTTTGACCCTACTGCTGACAGCCTTCACGTTGGTCACTTTATGGCGCTCTGTCTTATGAAGCGTCTGCAGATGGCAGGCAACAAGCCTATCGCACTTCTCGGCGGCGGTACAGGTATGATTGGTGACCCATCTGGCAAGTCCGATATGAGAAAGATGCTCACTAAGGAAGACATCGACCACAACATCGAATGCTTCAAGAAGCAGATGAGCCGCTTCATCGACTTCTCCGAGGGCAAGGCTATTATGGTAAACAACGCTGACTGGCTCCTCAACCTCAACTATGTTGACGTGCTCCGTGAGGTTGGTGCTTGCTTCTCTGTAAACAAGATGCTCACATTTGAGTGCTACAAGCAGAGAATGGAAAGAGGACTT
>JAZSHA010000277.1:0-12146 GCA_045533025.1 Oscillospiraceae bacterium | reverse complement strand
GAAGCTTTCTCGGATTGATTGCCATAAGCTCGGCAATTCTGCCCAGCGTAAGCTTGCCCGTATGATAAAGTTGTGTAAGAGTTACAGCAAGTGAGGTTTCAAGTCCTACACCACCGTTAGGTGCCTTGAGGAAGTCAGACTTTTCCTCAGCAGCGTGAGGTGCGTGGTCTGTTACGATACAGTCAACCGTACCGTCAAGCACCGCTTCAAGCACCGCAAGTCTGTCATCCTCGCTTCTGAGAGGAGGGTTCATTCTGTAATCAGCGTCACGGCTGAGAAGCTTGTCCTCAGTGTATGTGAAGTAGTGCGGTCAGGTTTAGCAGGTAACCTTTATACCGTTTTTCTTTGCGTCACGGATAAAGTTCATACTGCCCCTTGTGGAAACGTGGCAGATATGAATTCGTGCACCGCAGGAGTCCGCGAGAGCAATCTCACGTGCAGTAATGCTGTCCTCGGAGGCTCTGTCCATACCCTTTACGCCAAGCTTTTCGGAAACAGCGCCCTTGTGGATTATACCGCCATTGATGATTGCAAGGTCTTCACAGTGGGAAACCACCAGAAGTCCGTTTTCGTTTGTAGCTTCAAGTGCCTGACGCATCATTTCAGCGTTTGCAACAGGACGTCCGTCATCGGAAATCAGCTTTACGCCAAGCTCTGTCCAGTCGTAAAGTTCGCCGCCCTGCATACCCTTTGTAATACAGCCAACGGGGTACACGTCAACGCCTGTGCCTTTAGCCTTGTCGAGAATATAGTCAACAGTTTCCTTGCTGTCGATTGCAGGGCTTGTGTTAGGCATACACGCTACACCGCTTACACCGCCTGCCAGCGCCGCCGCACAACCCGTTTCAACGGTTTCCTTGTGAGTCTGCCCTGGGTCACGGAAGTGAACGTGCATATCGAAAAGTGCAGGCATAACTGCAAGCTTTCCGCCGCCGTCAACAATTCTGTCCGCTGTTACCGCAAGGTTTTCGCCAACCTCGGCAATCTTTCCACTGTCAATAAATATATCGCAGATTTTATCGGTTGTATCGTCAACCGCTCTTACATTTTTAAGAAGAATACTCATTTATTTCCTCCACTATTCAAAAATTACTACTTTATCGCTTCCGTCAATTTCCTTCATCTGCACCTTCACCGCTTCTTCCCTTGATGTCGGTACATTCTTGCCAACATAATCGGGACGTATCGGCAGTTCACGATGTCCCCTGTCAACAAGCACAGCAAGCTGAATGCTTCTCGGTCTGCCGCGCTTTGTTACAGCGTCCATAGCTGCCCTTGCGCTTCTTCCCGTAAAGATAACATCGTCAACTATTATTACGTGCTTATCCTTCACATCAAAAGGAATATCGGTTCTGTCAACACCTGCGGAATGCTTTTCGTCGTCACGGTAAGCCGTAATATCAAGTGTACCCGTTTCGACCTCAGCACCTTCAAGCTCGCAGAGCTTTTGGGCAATTCGTTTTGCAAGGTGCACTCCCCTTGACATTATTCCAACAAGGCAAATATCGTCAGCGCCTTTATTCCGTTCAAGTATTTCGTAGGAAATTCTTGCCACGGCTCTTGTCATAGCGTTTTCGTCAAGTATGACAGCTTTCTGATTAAGCTGCGGACTGCTCATCTCAGCACCTCCGAATAAAAAATACCTGTCCGTGAACTGACACAGACAGGTATAAATCAACTTATATTTACTTTCATTACAGGTACAGCTTACCTAAAGGTACGGCTAACACCTGCCGCAGAATATCACTATAAGCGACTGCCTTGTCAATCTCACGGGATTAACTTAAAGGTTGTCCAAACTTCAAATATTATAGCACATTCTGCACAACTTGTCAACACAAAAATCGTCATTTTAACAAAATAATCATATTTTAAAGCTTACTTTATATCAGCCGTTTCAACAACTGCGATTTCAGCGTTCTGCTCGCTTTCGTCAGATGTTAGTTCTGCCGTTTCCTCTGAGCTGTTTCTAAAGCTGTTTTCAATCTTGACCTTTGCCGACATAACCTTCAATCTTCGTTTCAGACTCTCCATTGTATCGCCGTAAGAGGTTGAACGGAGCTGAGGGAAAGCTTTGATAAGACGTTCAACCGAACGGTCACGGGAGTCCATCAGCCTGTCATATTTCTCACGCCACTCGCTGAACTTAAAGTCAGCAGCGTCAACAATCTTGCCGTATTTTGCCTTGATTTCAGCAAAGCGTGACTCTCCGTCCTTTGAAGCTTTAAGCTGTTCATATTTTTCACGGAAGCTCTGGGTTGTAGCGTCGGTTTTTTCGGCAATTTTCCCCTTAATTTCCTGTGTTTTTGTGTCAGCCTTTTCAACGGCATTATCGTATATTTCCTTGCCCTCAAGAGTTTTCTGTGAAAGTGTTCCGCCAATTTTTTCAGCGCTGAGAAGCATTACCTTTGAAATTTCGTCCAGCTGTTTAAGTCGGAGATTAAGCTTTCGGATTGCACTCAGCGAAGCAACTATATCAATTACCAGCAATGCCGACCAAAGCAGAATGAAGAAAAAGCCAAGCTTTACAGGCATTTTGTCGATTGCAAGCTCAACCATAGGCTGAACGAAACGAACAACCGTCACACAGCCTATTCCCCAAAGGATTGACACTTTCAAGCAGATGTATCCTCGGAAGTTGAACTTTTCATGGGAATAATCCCACCATCTCGCGTGGAAAAGCTTCTCCATTCCGAGACCAACCAGTAGCTCAAACGTCGTACATAGAATAGCTGTTACAAAGAAAAGCGGAATTATTGTATGTGAAAGCGGTCGGAAGGAAATTGTAACCATAATTACCCCGAAGCCGTAAATCGGGCATATGGGCATGTTAAGAAAGCCTCTGTTCTGATACTCACCCGTTTCCAACGTCATATAGCAGACTTCTACTCCCCAGCCTACAAACGACCAGAAAATAAACATATGAAACATTTCATACAGACTGAACTCTATAAAAGGTATCGGCGTCACAATAATTCCTCCTTTCACTGATGTTTTCTACGGGATATATTATACCACATATAGCATACTTGTCAATACACTTTTTAAATTTGTTACCTTTTGTAACCATTTGCTCACATTTTTTGATGTTTTAGCCAAAAAGCAATTAACCGAATGTCAATGAATTGTTGACATTTTTGTCCTTTTTAGCTATAATTAAAATAGGTTTTTATACGCATTACAGCCACGACAAGGAGGCAACACAATGATTTTTATTATCTTATGGCTTATTTCGCCAATTGTTCTGCTTATACTTTTTCTTGTTCAGCTTTCAAACAACAGCGAGTTGAAACGCTCCAACAAGGCTCTCAAAGAACAGGTAAACTCCCTTATTTCCCAGCTTGCCAATAGCTCTGACAACGACGGAAACATTGGTGAGCAAAATCAGGCAACTGAAATCCCTATACAGGCTGAACCCCAAAAGTCTCAGCCTGATACACCATATCAGCTGCCGCCTAAGGCACCTCAGACAATATACAATATCCCTACAACTGAATCACAGATTTCTGCACCTGTTCAGACTGTTTCTGCTCCAAAACCAGTCTATGCAAAGCAGGAAACAGCTGCTCCGAAAAAGAAAATCAGCACAATAAATATTATTCTCATTCTCGGTGCATTGTTCCTGTCACTTTCAGGGTTTATCTTTGCAGCAGCAACATGGGGCGCACTCAACAGCTTCTTCAAGGCAGTTGTACTGGTGTCCTTCTCTGCACTTTTCTTTGGTATCCACTCCTTCACTGAACGCAAGCTGAAGCTTGAACAGACGGGAAAAATCTTCTACATACTCGGCAGCGTTTTTCTCCCTGCGGCAGTTGTTGCGGCAGGTCTGCTTGAAGTTTTCGGGCATTACCTCTCCTTCTATGGAGAAGGAAAACTGCTTCTTTTTGCTATTCTTGCCCTCAGCGTGTGCATTCCATTTTTCAAGGGTGCTTACGATTACAAAAACAAGTTTTTCGCCGCTGTTTCCCATTACAGCTTCTCAGCGGCAGTTGCATTCATTCTCTTACACGTTATTCCGAGAGCCGATATTGCAGTGCTTGCCATTGCGGTTTACTCTCTGCTGATTGTTATCGCTGAACCTTTTATAAAAGATTTTTATGACGAGATTTTCGGCGAGGACAATGTCTTCTCGTCGCAGTACAGCTATTTTGCACTTATAAGCACCACAATCATCGGTATATTCTCAAACTGCGTATTCATTAATGATACATTCAACATTGTTACCCTGATTGCCTTCGCGCTTTACTCCGCCTGCTTCCTTACAAAAAGCTTCACCGAAAAAAGCGGTGTATTCAGTCCAATTGCCTTTGCTTCATTTATCACAATTTCCCTTTTCTCAGGCTTTGACCCTGATGACATTTCGGGTTACACCTGCGTTGTTGCGGCAACTGCTCTTATTTACGCAACCTTGTCCGCTATGGGAATTCTCCCCGAAATTGTCAGAAGTGCAATGAAAGTCCTTGCTATTTTAGCCGCAGGTATAGCAGGTTTATTTGCTGTTGTTGAAAACATCAATTACCTTATCGACAACTCCGTGCCTTCCTGGGAGATGATACTTGCTTCGGGCGTGGTATCTGCGGAAATGGTTATCCTTGCAATCCGCTATAAATCAAGCGAGTTCAAGGCATTTACCTTTGCGGCAATTATTTGGTTTGTAACCGACCTTATGCTTGTATTTGAGCTTGGTCTGACAGGAATTCTCATTTCCTTTGCTGCTATAACTGCATATTTCCTTATTACACGCTTTACCATTCTCAAAGAGAAGCTTTACTGCTGTGCAAATGACATTATTTTTGCAGGTTATGCAATTGTAAATTCAGTCTGCTGCTGTGTTGACAGCGACATAAGCGGCTTTGCAGCGCTTTCCGTGCTTGCAATAGCTGTAGTATGTATTGCACTTTCACGAAGCAGAAAAATTTCTTCCGTACTTTGTCCTATACTTACATTCCAGCTTGCACTACCCCTTTTCCGCATTTTCATGGATTACGATGTAATCCTGCCTTATGCGGTAGAAAACGGCGACTCAGTAATGTCGGTAATCGTAATTCTTTTCTGCGTAATTTCCTCTGTGCTTCTGTTTATTCCGAAAGCAGAGGGCTACGCAAAATCATACGGAATTTCTGTACTTTGTCTGATTCCCGTATTCTTATTTTCCTGTATACTTTGGGAAAGCGCAGACTTTGTTTCAATGCTTGCAATATGCGCTTACACAGCTGTTTTCCTCGGCAAATACTCATTCCCAAAGGAAAAATTCTTCCATGTCAACCTGCTCAATACAGCACTCCTCCTTACCTCACTCATTGCAGGCTTCAAGTTCCTTGATGACCTTGATTATCTTGTGTGTTTCCCTGCTGTTGCGGTAATGCTTATCTTTGCGGTTTATGCACTGGGCGAAGCCTTTGACGTGTTCCCGAAGGTAAATCCCCATATATGTGCATTTCTTTGGTGGACAGCGCCGCTTTTCAGCAGCTGGCTGTTCATTGCAGGTGCAGATACAGGCGATAGTGCAATGATTATTTTCGGAGCAATTCTTGCAGTTTGCTCCACATTTACCTCAGCTGTCAAAAAGAATACACTTAACCTTATTCTTCCGATTATTATTCTCACCTTTGCACTTGCTGAAACCTATACTGAGGAGATGCTGATTGTTCCGTTTATCCTTCTTGTTATCGCTGGACGTGTTCTTTTCAATGACAAGCTGTTCAAGGGACTCTACTCTGACGTTTTCTCAATCGGCGCTTACCTGCCTGTCATTGTCTACTTATTTGAAACAACAGACGATTTCAAGGGCTGGCTTGCAATTCTTGTTGCCGCACTTCTTACGCTTAATCTTATCCGCAGGGAACAGACTTCTGTCGCAAAGCGTCAGTTCATAACAGCGGCAGGTGCGTTTATCTTCCCGCTTTTCTGGGTACAGCCTTTCTTTGAAGTGCCTGAAATGATTAATGTACAGTTCAATCTGCTTCCTGTGTTATTATTCTGCCTGCTTGTGAAGCTTATATGGAAAGACGCAGAAGAAGCGGCAGACAATTTCTCATTCGTTGCTGCAATAATTTCCCTTGTAATTCTCTTTATCGAGTCCTTTACATCAAGCGACAGCTTCGATGCCGTATTTATCGGAGTTGTGCTGTTCATAATGCTTGCCGTTTCCTTTATCATCAAGAAAAAACGCTGGTTTGTGCTGGCTGTTGCTTCAATGGTAGCTTCAGGTATTCTACTCAGCTTCGGTCAGCGTGACAGCATTGCTTGGCTTGTATATCTTGCACTTGCTGGTGCGGCACTTATCGCTTTGGGACTTGCAAACGAACTGAAAAAGCAACAGCAGAAAACAGGCGAAGAAACCAAGCTTTCACGTTTTATGTCCGATTGGACCTGGTAAAAAAACAAACCGCAAGCGGTTTGTTTCCGAGTTTTTTGCGATGCAAAAAACATCGGAGATTTGTCGTTTCACAAACTTTTTATGAGGTGAAAATAATGGCTGAAATATTTGATATTATCAACAACCGCACAAGCTATCGCGGCACTTACAAGGACACGAAAATCCCCCGTGAACATCTTGTTCGGATTATGGAAGCGGGACTTGCGGCACCGTCGGGCTGCAACAAGCAGACGACTTCACTTATCTGCGTTGACGACCCGATTGTCCTTGACAAGCTTAAAGGTATGATTGACCCGCCGATTTGCGAAACTGCACCTGCAATAATCTGCGTGCTTACACAAAAGATTTTCGCATATCGTGACAAGTGCTTCAACGTGCAGGACTACTCTGCGGCAATTCAGAATATGCTCCTCGCGATAAAGGCGCTGGGATATGAAAGCTGCTGGTATGAGGGGCATATCACCGACGATGACGATATCGGCGGACAGCTTGCAAAGGCGCTTGGCGTGCCCGAAGATTACAAAATGGTGTGCATTCTTCCCGTGGGAATTGCCGACGGACAGCTTACCCACGCAAAAAAGAAAGGCTTTGATGAGCGTGCGTGGTTTAACGGATTTAAGAAATAATTTTTTTACGAAAGGAACATCACCCCAATGAACAAAAAAGAAGTAGCCGAAATCAAAAAGAATTTTACCGACAGCAGCGGATTTTTTACGCTTAACCACGTTGTTTCCGCTTACATTGACCCCCAGAAGAATATCCGTTGCAACCAGAACAAGCTTTACTCCCTTATCGAGGAGGACGCAGGTGCGGTTATGATGGAGTCGCTGAAAAAGGTGTTGGGCGGAAGCGTTGGTAAAAATCTTATGGAGTACGGCTTCCCAAATACCGAATACGACGAGGAGGGCGCACAGAACATTCTCTATGCCGCTGTCAAGGGCAGGCTTGAGGACGAAACCGCTAACGCAAAACTGATTGAGCGAATTGTAAACAATATGGAGTACGAAATGGCGTACACGCTGATTATGGGCTATTGTTCCTACAGCATTATGACCAAGGACAAGAATGATGAGTCCTACGATGACGCAACCGAGGAATACAACTTTATCGTGGTTGCTGTCTGCCCCGTATGTACAGGCGATGACGGTCTTATGTTTGACAGCGAGGCAAACGAAATCGTGAAGAAAGCCAACACCGACCTTATCGTAAGCCGTGCACCGACAGACGGTTTCTTCTACCCTGTTTTCAGCGACAGAAGTCCTGACGTAAACCGTGTTATGTACTACACCAAGACACCAAAAAAACCTAATATTTCCGTGGTTGAGGACGTTCTTGGCTGTGGCTTTGTAATGACCTGTCAGAACGAAAAGGATACCTTCCGTGAAGTGCTTAACGATGTTGTTGGCGACGAGCTGAGCTACACACTTATTACACAGGTAAACGAAACTCTCCGTGAAATTGTTACCAAGTCCAAGAACGAAACCGAGCTTCCGATTATTGATGACAACAAGCTTCACAATATTCTTTTCGATGCTGGTGTAAGCAGCGAAAAGCTTGACGCACTTCCTGCTGTGTTCAAGGAAAAGGTGGGCGACGCTGACGGCCTTATCGTGGAAAATCTTGTTGAAAACAAGACCGTGCTTGAAACACCTGAAATCACAATCAACATCAGCCGCGACGGCACTGACAAGGTGCGTACAAGTGTTATCGACGGCAGACGCTGTCTTGTTATCGACCTTGACGACCCGAGCATTTCCATCAATGGACTTGTTACAAGCGTTACATAAATCAATTGGGACAGCAAAAGCTGTCCCTTTTTATTTTACTCTTGACAACTCCAATTCAGGGATGTATAATATAGTTAGCAATGACTAACCATATTATGAAATGAGGGGTAAAAATGTATTTGACATTATCAGTTTTGGGATTAATCGGCGGACTTCTCTGCGCAACAGGCGATATACTTTTCGATTTGAAAGGCAATGACAACAAAAAAACAGACCCGGGCGGCAACATTGACACCAACTGGATAAAAATGTCCGACTGGAGATTTGTTGCTTCAATTATCGTGGCATTTTTCGGCGATATGGCGGCAATGCTTGGACTTTACTCACTTGGTATGCAGATTACGGAGAGGAATGCGGTACTCGGCTATGTAACAGCAATCTGCGGCTGTATGGGCACTGTAGGCGGATTTTTTGTACACTCTACGCTGTGTATTCAGCCGCTTCTGTACAAGCGACTTGTGGAATACGGACACGCTGACCTTGTTGAAAAGATTTTTCCGACCTTTTACAAAGCGGCAGCTTTTCCGTTTTTCTTCGGGTACATACTTCTTATGGTGCCGTCCGTTACCTCAGTAATTGCAATCCTCACGGGCTGTCTTGACGTGTCAAAATGGTTTGCACTTCTCAACTCAATCGTGTTTATGATTATCGGAATAACCCTGCGAAAACTGAAACCGAACATATTCTGCGACCTGCCTGGAATTATTATGCCGAGTATGGGACTTGCAATGCTTGGTCTTATCGGAATTGTCAATCTTATATAAAAAAAGGGATATCAGAAAATTCTCTGATATCCCGTTTTTTACTTTATCTCTTCACGAAATATTCCTCGTACCAAACGAGGAAAGTATAAATTGTCCAGATTTTGCGCCAATTATCCGAGTTACCGCCGATGTAGTCCTGCCATATAGCGTCAACCTCGTCAAGATTGAAGAACTGTCCTGTCATATCGCTTGTCAGCTTCTTCTGCACGTCCTGATTGTAACGCTCATCAGCAAGCCACATTCTGATTGGCACGATAAAACCAAGCTTCTTGCGGAATGCGATTTCATCGGGGATAACATTTGAAGCGGCTGTACGGAAAGCGACCTTGTTCTGTTCCTCGTTAACCTTAAAGCGTGACGGCATTCTTGAAGCAATGTCGAAAATTCTTCTGTCGGTAAGCGGCATTCTTACCTCAAGACCTGCTGCGGTACTCATCTTGTCAACGTTGAGATAGATGTCGCCCTCAAGCCACACCTGAATGTCGATGTCTGACATCTTTGACAGCGGGTCAAGTCCCTCATTTTCCTCATAAATATGCTTCACAAGGCTGATAGGGAGAAAATCCTCGTTGTAATGCTTGAGAATACGCTTTTTCTCGTCCTCCTTCATAATGTTGGTGTTGCCCACATAGAAGGTCTTCAAGTTTTCACCGTAACGTTCAGCATTACGATACATATTATATCCGCCGAAAAATTCGTCAGCACCCTCACCTGAGTAGCAGATTGGTGTGTGCTCAGCTGTTGCCTTGCAGCCAAGAGCAAAAGCAATTGCAGAAGCGTCACCTAAAGGCTGTTCCATATTGTACATAACATAAGGCACGATATCAAAGTAAGCTTCAGGAGTTACAAGACAACGGTTGAACTTTCTACCGAGAATATCAGCTGTCTGCTTTGCAAGTCCAGACTCATCAAAACGCTCATCATCGTAACCGCAGGAGTTGCAGGCTTCAACGTCTGTCATTGCCAGCACATAGGACGAGTCAACACCGCCCGAAAGGAATGACTCAGCTGTTTCGTCAGCTGTCTTAACCTCGGGTACAATTGCCTTGAATGTAGAGTGAATTTCCTCTGCCCAGTCTTCAAGGGACTTGCTTTCGTCAGCCTTAAATGTAGGCTTCCAGTAGCGGGTTATCTCCATTTTGCCGTTCTTCCACACAAAATAATGACCCGGCATAAGCTTCTTTACACCCTTGAAGAAGGTGTCCTCACCTGCAACATAGGTAAGGCTCATATAAATCTGCAGAAGCTCCTCGTTAAGCTCCTTGACGAAGCCTTCCTGCTCCATAATACTGCGGATTGTTGTGCCGCAGAGAAGCTTGCCATCGGCTGTTACATAGTAGTAGAATGTCTTTGTGCCAAAGTGGTCACGCAGACAGAAAAGCTGCTGATTTTCCTCATCCCAAAGTGCAAAAGCAAACATACCGTGGAAATGCTCTGCCATATCGAAGCCCCACTTTTTGTATGCCTTTTTCAGGATTTCCGCTTCACGTTCCTGACGGGAAAGCTGCTCCGAAATTTCAAGCTCAGCGCACAGCGCCTGCCAGTTTCTTATATGTCCTCTGTAATCTTTAATTTCAATCATTGGTGTTACCTCATCTCAAAAACTGTATAAAAAAATAATACCACAAATCAGTTTATTAGTCAATTAGAAAAATTATTCCCATGAAATTTCAGTTTATTAAACTTGCATTATTGACATATCCGTGCTAAAATTGTATATGATAACAAAAACAAAAGGAGAATAAAAATGTATTTTGACGAACTTACACTCGGTCACGAGTTTGATATTCCGCCTGCTGTGATTGACAAGCAGCAGATGATTGATTTTGCTAAGCTTTACGACAACATTCCCCTTCACACCGATGAGGAGTACGCAAAAACAACCCATTTCGGACAGCTTATCGCACCCGGTATGATGTCCTTTATGGCGGTGTGGGCGAAGTACCTTGAAGTTGACCTTTTCGGCGATGACCTGCTTGCAGGCAAGTCCTCAAAGGTTGAATGGTTCAAGCCTGTTTTTGCTGGGGACGTGCTGACAGGTAAGGGGGTTATTTCAAAGCTTACCCCACGAAACGAGAAAAACGGCACGGCTGAAATTACCATTACTGTAACAAATCAGCACGGCGAGGTTGTGCTTTCTAATGTTACGGAAGCGGTTGTGAAGCGCCTCCTTACCGAATAAATTTAAACACCTGAAGTTATAGGAGTGGGTGTATATACAAGTAAAGCCTAAAAAGAATTATTTTCTTCTTAGGCTTTTTGTTATGTTTTAAATTATCTCATCACATCAATAACGATTTACATTTTATTGTTGCATTCTATCAGCTTTGCCTGTGCTTTTTCATGTCCTTGTGCAGCAGCCTTTGCATACCATCTTGCTGCCTCTCTGAGGTCTTTTTTTACTCCTTCTCCCTTGTAATAGCTATTGCCTAGATTGAACTGAGCCTTTGCATGACCTTGTTCAGCTGCTTTCATATACCATCTGATAGCTTTCACTTCATCATTTTTAACACCAACGCCTTTATCATAACAAACACCCAGCTTGAACTGCGCTTTCGCGTGTCCCTGTTCAGCAGCCTTAATGTACCACTGCACAGCTGTTTTTTCGTCTTTTTCAACACCCTCACCTTTGTAGTAGCTGTTGCCGAGATTATATTGTGCCTTTGCATATCCCTGCTCAGCAGCTTTAGTATACCATTCTACGGCTTTTTTTAAATCCTGCGTTACACCCTTGCCGTTATCATAATACACCCCTATTTTAAACTGAGCATTAACCTCACCCTGTTCTGCCGCTTTTAAATAATATTCAAAATGAGCATCATCATCTTTTCCTTCCTTATCTGTTTTTGATTGTGGTGCAATTATTTCTACGATATCATCTTCACAGTTTAATGCACCGCAGTTACCACAAGAAAAAACAGCATTGCTGGCATTAAAGTTCACACAGTATGTTCCTCCGCAGTACTTGCATTTCACAATGTACTCCATTGATTATACCCTCCGCACAACATATTGTAAATTTTACTGTACATATTATAGCATTGATAATAAAAAAAGTCAACGTCAAAAAACAAGGGCGCTTTCGACACACACATCGAAAGCGCCCTTGTAATACTTTTATAATATTCTGTGCTGTAACAGTCACGAACATAATTCTTAGAGCAACTTAACTCCCTTTTCTTCACATTCCTTAATCATATCGCTTGGCCATACAGA
>JAZSHA010000087.1:0-6228 GCA_045533025.1 Oscillospiraceae bacterium | reverse complement strand
AACTGTTCTGATGCCATCGGACTCGCCAACCTTTCCAAGAAAATTTTGAATTACCGTAAGTCTGGAACGGAAGATAATCTGCAATTTCTTCGCCTTTGCGGTTTCAACTCTTTAGGTTTGAGAACCTTGTTTTATGTTGTTCTCTTTCCTTGAATATAATATACCACACCTTTTGTGCATTGTCAATAGGTTTCCACACAAAATACTACACAGTGTTTGTGCAATATTTTTGTTTATTTTCTATCTTGACTTTTAGCTATAAAAGTTGTACAATTAAATAGTTGGGTGTTGCGGTCATGCACTTCGTAACCTGACATTATCATATTTTTTAGGAGGATTCTGCTATGAACGATATGGAAATGGCTGCTAACCTTTATACTCTTGAAGATGAGGACGGCGTTGAGCAGCAGTTCGAAATGCTTGACACTCTCGAAGTTGACGGTGAACGTTACTACGCTCTCGTACCTTATTATGAAGACCCTACAAAGGAACTCGAAGCTGACGCTGAACTGGTTGTTCTCAAGGCTGAATATGATGAAAACGATGAAGAAATTCTCGTTACAATCGACAGCGATGAGGAATACGAAAAGATTGGCAATATGTTCCTTGACCGTCTTAACGAACTTTATGACGGCGAATAATTGAGTACCATACGGAAGTGTCTTCAAGCACTTCCGTTTTTTCTTGACAATTTGTGTGAGCTGTGCTATAATGTGCAGGTACGCATAAACCAATACATTTCAGAGGTTGATTTTATGTTCTGGAAAATGATTAATGTACAACTGCAGAAAGGTTCCATTTTTCCCTGGTATGGGGATAGTGCGCCCTTTTTTAAGTTGGACGGTCAAAAACAGACTGAAATTTAACCATTTCTGACCAACTTGATATAAGTGCCATTATCTTCTTAACGATTGAAAAATTAAGTTAAGGAGATTTTTTATGTTTAAAATTAAGAAGCAATTATCAAGGTTATATACATCGTCCGTATTGGGCAACCTGTCGCTGACAGGTGCGTGGGTTGCAATTCTTGCGGCACGGGGCTACAGCCTTGTGGAAATCGGAATTGCCGAAACCGTGTTCCACATTACAAGCCTTATTTTTGAAATTCCGTCGGGTGTTCTTGCGGACGTTTTCGGCAGAAAGAAAATGCTGATTGTCAGCGCAATTATGCATATGATTGGCAATGTCATAATGATTATGTCCGACAATCTTTTTATGGTGTGTCTGTCAATCGCTTTTATGGCACTCACCTACAACTTCTCATCAGGTTCGGGTGACGCGCTTGCTTATGACTCGCTGAAACTTGCAAAACAGGAAAGTCGGTTTGAGAAGTATGAATCCAATCAGCTGATTATTTATCGTCTTTGCAGCGGTATCTCAACTCTTTGTGCAGGCTTCGCACTTACTATCGGGCACAAGCTTGCATACGGAGCCGACCTTATTATGTGTGCAGTACAGATTGCTGTTCTTGCCTCTCTGCGTGAGGTTTACGCTATTGCACCGAATAATGACGTACCCATTGGCAAAAGGCTGATTTCCTGCTTCAAGGAAAGCTTTGCATTTATCAAGGAAGCACGTAAGGCAATCGGGTTAATGCTTTGCAACTCGTTTGTGGGTGCGGTTGATATTCTGCTGTTGTTTTTCCTGCAAGCTAAGCTTCCCGAAAAAGGGATTCCCGAATGGGGACTTGGAATTGCGCTGTTGTTTATGGAAATGGGCGGAATTGTCGGGTCAAGGCTGATACTTAAACTGCCGGAAATCAGCTACAAATGGATATTTGCAATTTCCACATCGCTGGTGTTAACAGGGTTTATTGCGGAACACTCACCGTTTTACTGGATAATGACGCTTGGCGGATTTATTGCGGCTGTCGGAGATGACGCGTTGCAGGTACGGACAAATGCACTTCTGCAAAATATGTTTCCATCAGAACAGCGTGCAACACTCACTTCTGTAGAATCATTCAGCTTTTCTGTTATCATGATAGTGCTGTCACCCCTTGCGGGATTTGTTTTCACATACTGGTAAGAAATTGCATATTATGAAATGTTGTTAGCAAAAATTCTAAAAATTGCTATTGATTTTTTGGTTTGGTTGTGCTATACTACTATCAGAAAAGAGATTTCTGCCTTGTTCGATGAAGTGTGATTTTATAATCCAACACATTATATTAGGGATTTGTCCTCCATCAGCGGATTGCAGACCTCCCGCCGCATTAGATGTGCGGAGTAACGGATGCAGGGAGCGCGAAACTGAAGGGGCATTGCCCACCTGCCAGAGTGCGGGTTTTATGCTTCACATGGCGGCAAGGCGGTTTTTCTTTAAATCAAAAGTAATGGGTATCAAGCTTTTAAAAGCCTGATACCCTATTTTTTATTTCAGCATATTTATTACTCCGACAGCAAGCATTGCTGCTGCACAAACAATACAGGCAACTGACCCCATTGCACACCAAAACGCCTTATGCACAAAAGGATTATCCCCCTCAACACAGGCTGAGTCACTCTGCTCGTCATAAAAAATCGTTACGGGACAGTCCGTTTTATAGTGTTTATGTGCGTAGCTGTATTTGTGGTGTATGGTTTTCTTCTGCTTCTCGTCACGAAATTTCAGCATTATGTAATCTTTTGCAGTACTTGTTACAGTACCCTCAAATCTGCGGTTTTCCTCTGAAAACTTTTTTACACCATTTATATATTTTTTTCTGCGCTTTTCAAGGCAGTATGAAAGGTACACCATACCTGCCGCCGCCAGCGCAAGTATAATCATAACCAAAATTTTCACGCCTAATCCCCCTTTGCTGCTTAACATATTGTAGCACATTTTGGACGTTCATTCAACTTTTTTGCAAAAATCAAGGGATACGTTTTTTCGTATCCCTTGAAATTATTCCGATATCAACAGATTTTTTTCTGCAAATACATCTATTGCGCGATGATTGTTTTTGACGGTAACATTGCGGCAGTTTCCTCCGAATTCGCCGTCCAGCGTCCAGGGCAGGTCGTTGTCCGAATGGAATGTAACCTCTGACGCCTTGAAGCAGGTGAAGCATTTTGCATCAAGCTCGTGCTTCATCAAGGAATTTATTGTAAACTGAAACTCCTGAAGATTTTTCGGTGCTTTTATCAGGAACACCTCAAATACTCCGTCATCAAGCAATATATCGTCAGCACCAAAACCCTTTATTCCGCCAATTGACGATGAATTCGACACCATACCATATATATACTCGTCCTCGGTGGTTTCCCCATTGCAGGTGACTGTCACACGATATGTTTTAGTCATATTGAAGCGCTTCATACCTTCCATAATATAAGCAAGGCTGCCAAACATATTCTTCATCTGCTGAGAGGTTTCGTAGCTTACCTCGGTAAACATACCAAACGCTGCAATATATGTGAAATATTCGCTGTTGAATGAGCCGATATCAACAGTTACAATATCTCCGTCAACGATTTTCTGCGCAGCCGCAGGCATATCCTTAGGTATACCTATTGCAGAAGCAAAATCGTTCATTGTTCCCGATGGAATGTATCCGATAGGCAGCCTTTTTCCGCTTGTCATAACGGCTTTAATAGTTTCGTTGAGAGTTCCGTCGCCTCCGCTACAGGCTACCACATCGAAATCCTCAATACGGGAACTGATTTTCTCGTAAGCGTCATTTCTGCACTGGGTAGGGTGAACGGTTACCTCATATCCGCCCTTTGTAAATGTATCAGTTATCGTCAGAAGATGCTGACGGATTTGTCCTTTGCCCGAATGGGGATTGAACACAAACAGCATTTTTTTCATTTTTATACCACGCTCCTTCTGAAGCTGCTGAGATAAATTATAGCAAATCAGTTTCAGATTTGCAATGATTTACAGGAAAGTTTCACCGTTTTTTCATCTTTACTGTTTACAGAATATACTTGAAATAATTTACTGATTATGCTATAATCAGTAAAAACTGCGGGAGGTTTTTACAATGCTGAAAAAAATTGCTGCTGTGTTTTTTGCAGCGCTTATCTGCATTTCCGCTGTAACAGCAAACGTATCGGCGGCTGAAAAAAAGAGCGTTAAGCTTAACAAATCCAAAATCACACTTGAAGTCGGTGACACCTACACTCTGAAAAGAACTGTAACAGGTTTTTCAAAGTATACTCTCCAGTGGAGCACCTCCGACAAGTCGGTTGCCACTATTAGAAAGGGCGGCATCGTCACTGCCAAGAAAGCGGGTACTGCTACAATCACTCTAAAGGTTAAGGGTACAAAATACAAGGCAACCTGTAAGGTTACAGTTAAAAAGGCAAGTTTTTCATCAAAGAACAAACAAAACAAAAACACCGCATCCTCCGGCTACAAATCGGCACAAGAGCTTGTGGACAAGATGACTATAGGCTGGAATTTGGGCAACACACTGGACTGCTATGGTTGCAGTTGGCTCAGCAACAAACTTGATTGCGAAACTGCATGGAAAAATCCCAAAACCACAAAATCTATGATTGACACTGTAAAGAAAGCAGGCTTCAATACAATTCGTATTCCTGTTTCATGGGTTGACCACATTGACTCAAACGGCAATATCGATAAAAAGTGGCTTGACCGTGTTCAGGAGGTTGTGGATTACGCTTATGACAACAATATGTTTATAATCCTCAATTCTCATCACGACAACGATTGGATAAAACTTGACTCTTCAAGCCAGAAGGCTGTAACTAAAAAATACAAGAACCTTTGGAAGCAGATTGCAACACGCTTCAAGGATTATGATGAAAAACTCCTTTTTGAGGGTCTGAATGAACCGAGAACTATAGGTTCTTCAAAGGAATGGACAGGCGGTACAGCTGCTGAAAGAAAGGTGCTCAACAGCTTGTATAAGACATTTGTTGAGACAGTACGCTCAACGGGCGGCAACAACAAAACAAGAGTACTTATCCTCACACCTTATGGTGCAAACAGCAGTACAGAAACACTGAAAGACCTTTGGCTACCTGAGGACGATGACAGAATTGCTGTTTCGGTGCATGGTTACTGGCCATATATGTCAGCTTTTGACGGCAATCTTTCCGAAAAACAACTTACAAACGGCGGCAAAAAAGAAATTGATGACAATTTTTCTAATATCAATAAGGCATTGCTTAGCAAGGGTATTCCTGTAATTATGGACGAATTCGGTTCAATAAACAAGGAAAACACTGAGGATAGAATTGAAATTGCAAAATATTATCTTTCGGTTGCGGAAAAATACGGCGTACCATGCGTATGGTGGGATAACGGCGTAGCAGAAGCAAACAAATCTGAAACCTTCGGTATTCTCAACAGAAATACATTGAAATGGCATTTTCCTGAGCTTGTTGAAGCTCTCGTTGACAGCGTGAAATAACCAATACAGCTTTATTCGGACATCGGTTTATACCGATGTCCGTTTTTTATGTGCTATTAACAAAATAAAGTATGCTTTAATGTGCATAATTACCTGCAAACGACATTTTTCTGCTATTATTAACGTCAATTTGCCGATTGCTTTATTGTAAACCGTGTGCTATACTATGTGATGAAATATTGGAATTTATTGATTTTAAGGGGATTGTTTCAATGATTTGGACAAAGCTTAAACCTCTGTTTAACAAGGTTTACAATTGTATAAATGACAACCCGTTCAAGTCCAGCTTATACGCTGCGCTTATCCTTAACACGGTTGTGGAAATGCTCAGCAGAAGAAGCCTTTTCGGTGGACTTGAAGCTTTTGCTGTGCACCCGATTATGTTTATATACAACTCATTTATTATTTTTATGACGCTGGGTATATGCTCGCTTTTCAGAAAAAGAATTTTCGTGTTCACTTTTGTTGCTCTTGTGTGGCTCGCCTGCGGAGTTACAAACTGCGTGCTTCTCGGTTTCAGAACAACTCCGTTTTCAGCGGTTGACCTTCAGATTTTAAGCTCGGTTATGGAAATCATCAATGTTTATCTTAACAGCTTTGAGCTTACTCTTATTGCAATTGCTATTCTGACAGCTGTTACTGGGCTTGTCATTCTTTTCTTCAAGACACCTAAAACCAAGGGGCAGATGCACTACCTGAAAACCTGCTCAATTCTCTTTGTTTCAATGGGTACGGCTCTTATTGTAAACAATGTGGCAATTGCTGCTGAAAGCGACTCCTCAAACTTTCCTAATATTGCAGATGCGTACGAGAATTATAACTTTATATACTACTTCTCAAACAACCTTATTAACACAAATATT
>JAZSHA010000143.1:0-7669 GCA_045533025.1 Oscillospiraceae bacterium | reverse complement strand
TGCTGCTTGCTGTTGTCTTCCTAAGACCGCTTGGCCTCCGACTTACCCCTTTCCAAAGACTTTTAGTCTAAATTACCCCATAGGGCTATAGCCCCATGGGGTAATTTACATTAGAAGTTTTAGGGAGGGAGTTTGAGGGAGGACCCTTTTTCAAAAGGGTCTCCCTCAATAGCTCTCCATAATAGTTCAATAAATTATTATACCTGTTCGCCGAAGAAAGCGTCGTCGAAGGAGCCTCCGAACTCGTTATCATCGGTATCGTCGCTGCCGAAACCGCCGAAATTGCTGTAGTCATACTCGTCATCATCATTGTCGCGAGCGTCCTCATCAACAAGCTGGAATTCGGAAACGAGGTCACGGAGCATCTGAGACTGACCGGAAAGCTCTTCGGAAGCAGCAGCACTTTCCTCTGCTGTGGCGGAGTTAGTCTGAACAACCTCGGAAATCTGGTCAACGCCGACAGTAACCTGAACGATAGAGTCAGCAGCTTCCTTGGAAGCCTCAGAAATCTTAGCGTTGATTACAGCAACCTTACCTGCAGCTGCCGCAACTGCATTCATTTTTTCAGCAACCTCATCAACGAGAGCATTACCCTTTTCGATAGCAACAACAGTGCCTTCAATCATAGCGGTTGTGTTCTTAGCAGCCTCAGCAGACTTGCTTGCAAGATTTCTTACTTCGTCAGCAACAACTGCAAAGCCCTTACCTGCCGCACCTGCTCTTGCAGCCTCAACAGCAGCATTGAGAGCGAGGATATTTGTCTGGAAAGCGATATCTTCGATAGTCTTGATAATCTTCTTTGTTTCGTCGGAGGAGGTGCTGATTTCGTCCATAGCCTTTACAAGCTCTTCCATCTTTACGTTAGCTTCCTGCATCTGACCGCCAGCCACATTAGTCTGTGCGCTTGCGTCCTCAGCATCATTTGCGTTAACGTTAATCATATCAGCAATAACATTGATTGTAGCAGCAAGCTCCTGAATGGAGGAAGCCTGCTCTGTAGCGCCCTGAGAAAGAGCCTGAGCACCGCCCGAAACCTGCTCTGAACCTGCTGCAACCTGCTCAGCCGCATTGTTAATGCCTGTCATAGTGGTATTAAGCTTGAAAATAAGGTTCTTGATAGAGTTAAGAATATTTCCGAATGAGCCTATGTACATCATTTCGTTGTTGGACTTTGCGTTAAGGTCGCCTTCAGAAACCTTGCCAAGCATCTGGTCAATATCGGAAATAACTCTGCCTGTACGGTCGGAAAGGGAGCGCATAGCTTCAGCAAGACGTCCGATTTCGTCCTTGGAGGTATAGGTAATGTCAACCATAAAGTCGCCATCAGCCATTCTTTCAGCGGCAACCATACATTCTGTAACACCCTTACGGAGCATTCTGATAACTATAACCATTGTAATTGCACCTGCAATAAGAAGAATTGCAGTCATTGCAATCATAAATACAGATGCAGATGTTATATAACCCTGTGTGCTTTCATAAAGTGCAGTAAGTTCTTCTGTCTGAGTAACGCTTGCGTAAAGTGTATTAACGTTTTCCACTACAACGCCGAGAGCAGCTCTTACGCCGATAAGCATAGCAACTACACATACAAAAATTATACCGCTGACAACCAGAAGCTTATTTCGGATTTTTAAATTTCTCATAAGGAAACCTCCCTAATTTTTTATAAATTATTTCTTAGGAACAATCTTTTCAAGTCCGCCCATATAAGGTCTGAGCACCTCAGGGATTTTAACTGAACCGTCCTCGCAGAGGTTGTTTTCTACGAATGCTATAAGCATTCTCGGAGGAGCAACAACCGTGTTGTTGAGAGTGTGTGCAAAATACTTCTTGCCGTCCTCACCATTTACGCGGATTTTAAGACGTCTTGCCTGAGCGTCACCAAGGTTGGAGCAGCTGCCCACTTCGAAATATTTCTTCTGTCTTGGAGACCAAGCTTCAACGTCGTAGGACTTAACCTTCAGGTCAGCAAGGTCACCTGAACAGCACTCAATTGTACGAACAGGAATGTCCATTGAAACGAACAGGTCAACAGTGTTTCTCCAAAGCTTGTGGAACCAGTCCATACTGTCCTCAGGCTTACAGATAACAATCATTTCCTGCTTTTCAAACTGGTGGATACGGTAAACGCCTCTTTCCTCGATACCGTGAGCACCCTTTTCCTTACGGAAGCAAGGAGAGTAGCTTGTGAGAGTGTGAGGAAGGGTCTTTTCCTGCACGATTGTATCGATATACTTACCAATCATAGAGTGTTCGGAAGTACCGATAAGGTAGAGGTCCTCGCCTTCAATCTTATACATCATAGCGTCCATTTCAGCGAAGCTCATAACGCCTGTAACAACGTTGCTTCTAATCATAAATGGTGGTACGCAGTAAGTAAAGCCTCTGTTAATCATAAAGTCACGAGCGTAGGAAATAACTGCGCTGTGGAGTCTTGCGATATCTCCCATAAGGTAGTAGAAGCCGTTGCCTGCAACCTTTCTTGCAGCGTCAAGGTCGATACCATCAAGCTTTTCGAGGATATCTGTGTGGTACGGAACTTCAAAATCAGGAACAACAGGCTCACCGAACTTTTCAAGCTCAACGTTTTCGGAGTCATCCTTACCGATTGGCACGCTGTCATCGATGATGTTAGGAATAATCATCATATTCTTTGTGAGCTTTTCTTCAAGCTCAGCTTCCTTGACTTCGAGAGCAGCAAGCTGGTCAGCGTACTGAGTAACCTTCTTCTTAGCTTCCTCAGCCTCGTCCTTCTTACCCTGAGCCATCAGACCGCCGATTTCCTTGGAAACCTTGTTTCTGTTGGCACGAAGCTCATCAGCCTCAGTCTTGGCTGCACGAAGCTCAGTGTCGATAGCGATAACCTCGTCAACGAGAGCAAGCTTTGAGTCCTGAAATTTCTTCTTAATGTTTTCTTTAACAACGTCCGGATTTTCGCGAACGAATCTGATATCGAGCATAGTTTAACTTCCTTTGCATAATTGTAGATATATTAATTATACCACAAAAATGAAAAAAATCAATATTATTCCGTCATTTTGGGGTAAAAATATAAAGCAGGGCTTTGTTTATTTGTTATAAAAAGCAGTGCAAATTTCGAAGATTATGTTTCAAAATTACTAATATAAATTATAATTTATTTCACAACAAAAAGAGGAGCAAACGCTCCTCTCAATCACATATCTTTTCTCGCATTGGCAAGCATAAGCTTGATACGGTTTTCCTGATTTACCTTTGTTGCACCGGGGTCGTAGTCCACCGCTACAATATTTGCGTTTGGAAAAGCTTCCTTGATAACACGGGACATTCCCTTTGCTACAATATGATTTGGCAGACAGCCAAATGGCTGGGTGCAGATAATATTTTCAACTCCACCGTGTGCAAGCGCCGCCATTTCCGCAGGAATAAGCCAGCCTTCTCCCATCTTCACGCCCTGATGCATATACTTATCGGCGTAAGCACGAAGCTCCTCAAAATCGTGAGGTGGGTCGAACTCGCCCTGCTCCTTATAAACATCAATCATCTGACGCTGGAGCTTGTAAATAAGCTTATATGCAATGGTGAAAATTTTTGTGGTCTTGTTGCTGAAATTGTAAATCTTACCATCGTTAACTGTGTTCACTGCGCAGTACATACAGAAATCCAGAAACGCAGGCACAACAGGCTCACAGCCCTCGGAGATAAGGAAATCCTCAAGGTGGTTGTTCGCCAGCGGAGAATACTTGACGTAAATTTCTCCTACGATGCCAACACGGATTTTCTTCTCCTTCTTACGTTCAATCGCTGAAAAATCCTTCATCATTTCACGGTAATACTTCTTTGTTTTCATATAACCGCCCTTGCGGAACAGGTCGGCAATAATCCCCTGCCATTTATCCAGCACCTTCTTGCTGTCGCCAAAGTTCACTTCATAGGCACGGCACTGATTGTACAGGCTCATCATCATATCACCGTAAAGCACGGCATAGAGCATCTGCAGAAACATCTTTGCAGTGATTTGGAAGCCGCTGTCCTTTTCAAGTCCGCTGAAATTGATTGACAGTACAGGTATCTGCGGATAATCAGCGTCAAGCGCTTTTCTCAGCAGGTGAATATAGTTTGAAGCACGGCAGCCGCCGCCTGTCTGTGAAATCATCAGTGCTGTCTTGTCAGGGTCATACTTTCCGCTTTTCAGTGCGTCCATAAACTGACCGATTACCAGCAATGCGGGGTAACAGGTATCGTTATGGACATTTTTCAGACCCTCGTCAACGACGTTACGGTGAGAAGTTGTCAACAGCTCCATTTTGTAGCCGTTGATACGGAATATTTCCATTATAAGCCCGAAGTGGATTGGAAGCATATCGGGGATAAGTATGGTATGCGTTTCCTTCATTTCAGGAGTAAATTTTGCGTTTGACAATTTGCTTTTTCCTTTCAATTTTCATATGAGCCCCGTCTTGCAGGTGAAATGTCCGCGTAACCACTGGGGCAAACCTTTCTGAAGAAAGGTTCTTCCCCAGACCCCTTTCCAAAGACTTTCAGTCTAATTTTACATATAGGGCTATAGCCCTATATGGAAAAATACATTAGAAGTTTTAGGGAGAGAGTTTGAGGGTGGAGCCTTTTCCAAAAGGGTCTCCCTCAATGGGTTGCGCAGATACTTTCCTGCGAAACGGGATTTATTTGGACATTGCAGCGACAAGGCTTCTGAGTCTGATTTTAGCTGCACCGAGGTTGTTGATTTCGTCGATTTTAAGCTGTGTATAGAGCTTGCCGCCGTCTTCAAGGATTGAACGCACCTCGTCTGTTGTGATAGCGTCGATGCCACAGCCGAAGGATACAAGCTGTACGAGCTGCATATCGGGCTGTGTTGTAACGTACTTAGCAGCACGGTAGAGTCGTGAGTGGTATGTCCACTGGTTAAGGACTGTAAGCTTCGGTGTATCGGCAAGATGAGCGACGCTGTCCTCTGTGATAACAGCAAGTCCGAGACTTGTAATAAGCTTCTGGATACCGTGGTTGATTTCGGGGTCGATATGGTAAGGACGTCCCGAAAGAACGATAATCGGCATACTTCTTGCTCTTGCCTTTTCGATGATTTCCTCGCCCTTCTTGATGACGTCATTACGGTAGCTGTTCATAGCTTCCATAGACTTCGCCCATACAGCCTTTGCCTGTGCCTTTGTTACGCCGTACTTTGCAAGTGACTTGCTCATTGCTTCGGCAAAGTGCTTTTCAAGGTTGATGTCGATATATGGGTGGAGGAAATTGTCGTCGTTAAGCTCGTTTGTATTTGCCTTCAACAGCTCAGGGTAGTACGCAACAACAGGACAGTTATAGTGGTTGTCACTCTGACCCTCGTCGATGTTGTAGCTTTCACATGGGTAGAAGATGAAATCTGCGCCACGTTCAAACAGGCTGAGAATATGACCGTGTGCAAGCTTTGCTGGGTAGCAGACCGTATCGGACGGAATAGTGTGCTGACCCTTGTAGTAGATGTCACGGGTACTTTCCTCGCTGATGATAACCTCAAAGCCAAGGTCTGTGAGTGCTCTGTGCCAGAAAGGAAGCTGCTCATAGAAGCCGAGACAAAGCGGCAGACCAACCTTAGCCTTTGGATTTGCAGGTTTTTCGTCCACCACGCTGAGCAGACGGTTGTATTTGTATTCGTAAAGGCAAAGCTTTTCACCTTCAAGCTTGATGCCTGCGCCCTTTTCACAGCGGTTGCCGCTAATGAATTTGTGACCGTCGGCAAAGGTGATAACGGTAAGTCCGCAGTGTGCGGTACAGCCGTTACAGTTAATCTGCTTAGCGGAATATGTAAAGTTTTCAAGCTGGTCAGCAGAAATAAGCGTGGACTTTTCTTTGCGGTTTTCCATTGCATAAAGTGCACAACCAAACGCGCCCATAAGACCTGCAATTGCGGGACGTACAACGTTTCTTCCCAGTTCAAGCTCAAATGAACGGAGCACGGCGTCATTAAGGAATGTACCGCCCTGAACAACGATATGCTTGCCAAGCTCGTCCGTGGACTTAGCACGGATTACCTTGTAAATTGCATTCTTGATGATAGAAGCGGAAAGACCTGCGGAAATATCCTCAACGGAAGCACCATCCTTCTGTGCCTGCTTAACGGAGCTGTTCATAAATACTGTACAGCGTGAGCCAAGGTCAACGGGACGCTCAGCGAAAAGGCCAAGCTGAGAAAATTCAGCAATATCATAGCCGAGAGCAAGTGCGAAAGTCTGAATGAATGAGCCGCAGCCTGAGGAACAAGCCTCGTTGAGCATAATGCTGTCGATAGCCTTGTTCTTGATTTTGAAGCACTTGATATCCTGACCGCCGATGTCGATAATGAAATCAACCTCAGGCTCGAAGAAGCTTGCCGCCTTGTAGTGTGCAACGGTTTCAACGATACCGTTGTCGATGCCGAGACCAGCCTTGATTAAATCCTCGCCGTAGCCTGTTACAGCGGAGGAAGCGATTGTAATTCTGTTGCCTGTCAGTTCGTAAATTTCTTTCAGTTTTGCGGAAATAATGTCGAGTGGTCTGCCCATACTGGAGCAGTAGTGCTGATAAAGAAGCTCGCCCTTAGGAGTGATAAGCACAAGCTTTGTGGTTGTTGAGCCTGCGTCGATACCGAGGTAAGCCTCACCCTCGTAGGTGTTGATATCAGCATATTTAAGGTCACAAGCCTTGTGACGTTCAACGAACTTGTTGTATTCTTCCTTTGAAGTGAACAGCGGCTCACCTGTTACGATGTCATCATTAGCCTTAGCGTTCTTGATTTTTTCGATAACCTCGTCAATCGCCATAGGCTCACTGGACTCCTTAGCGTGGAGCGCACAGCCGTATGCCATAAAGCAAGGCGCATTTTCAGGGAAGATTGCATTCTCGTCGGAAAGCTTGAGGCTGCTTACGAAAGCCTTGCGCAGACCCTTCTGGAATGAGAGAGGACCGCCCAGGAACAGCACTTTGCCCTTGATTTCACGGCCCTGAGCAAGACCCGAAACTGTCTGGTCAACTACCGCCTGGAAGATTGAAGCGGCGATATCCTCGCGCTTTGCACCCTGATTAAGCAGAGGCTGAATGTCTGATTTAGCAAAAACACCGCAGCGTGAAGCAATCGGGTAAAGCTTCTCCGCTTTCAGTGCCATATTGTCCATCTCGTCAGTTGTAATACCGAGAAGTGTTGCCATCTGGTCGATAAACGCACCTGTACCGCCTGCGCAGGTACCGTTCATACGCTGTTCAACGCCGCCTGTCAGGAAGATGATTTTAGCGTCCTCACCGCCAAGCTCGATTACAACGTCAGCGTCGGGGTAACTGTGGTTTACAGCGATAAATGCACCGAAAACCTCCTGCACGAATGGCAGACCTGCTCCGTTTGCAAGGCCGAGACCTGCTGAGCCTGTAATGCTCAGACGAAACTCACAGCCCGAATATTCATTTGCGATTTCCTCCAGCTGTTCCGCAACCGTCTCTCTTACCTTGGAGAAATGGCGCTGATAGCGTGAACGGATTATCTCGCTGTTGTCGTCAAGGATAACTGTTTTAACTGTCGTTGAACCTACGTCGATACCCAGTGAATACACTTTACTCATTTTTCATTTTCCTTTTATAATAGATTTAATTACTTGATTATACGAAGTGAAATATCGAATGCCTTGACAGAGTGTGTCAG
>JAZSHA010000017.1:0-13452 GCA_045533025.1 Oscillospiraceae bacterium | reverse complement strand
TCGCCGCCGATAAGCGCAAGGTAGGTATTGCACACCTGCTTTATGACGGGTGTAAGCTGTCTGCGGTAGAACTCCAGCTCAGATGTGAGAATATCAGCCTGCTGAGAGGACATTCTCTCCGTTGAGGACCATGTCAGACCGAGAAGAAACGGCGGCACGGAAAGCTTTGCAACAATCTGCTCAAGAAGCTGACGGACGGGAATTTCCGTGTCGATAATCTGATTATCCGCACCGATAACCTTTATCCCCACGTCACCCACTGCAACAAAGTCACGCACCTCGCCGCAGCGCATAGCGTTCATTCCCTCGCTCCATTCCTTTGCAATCTGCTGTGCACGTTCCTTTGCAAAAGCCATTTCACTGCTGTCTGACGGCTTGTAGGTTACAGCGTAGCGCACGTTCCCCACACGGTCAAAATTCTGACCGATGCACTGATAAATTCTCATCAGCACCGCAGAAATGCAGGGGAGTCCCCGCAGAATTGACTGTCCCTCAGGATTTTTTGTGTTTGGATTGAGCGCCGCATACATAATAAACTGCGGATTATGTACAGCGTACCATTCCTCGTCCTCGCCGAGAGTGAAATAACGTCTGTCGCAGGGATTTGCTCCCGCACGACAGCAGAAACGGCTTACGCTTATGGGAGCTATACCCTCAGCCTCGCCTGTCCTGCGATTTATAAGCATCTCAGCCGCCGCTGACCCGTAGGTAAGCAGGCTGTCAAGGAACATATCCGTAAATGCGTAAAGCGACACGCCGCCTGTGCCCACGGGAATTTCCTCAGTAAATCTGTCCATTTCCGCCTGAAAGCGTTCGTCACTGCAAATAACTTTGTAACCGCCTGTGAGTCTGACAATCTTCTGAATTGCCGCATCAACAATCGGCACCGAGTAGCGCAGATTGTCATAAAGCTGACGCTCATTTGCACCGCTTGGCTGAAGCGTGAACAGGTTCACACCCTTTTCAGTAAACCTGCCGCCCGAAACAACACCGCATTCAACAGGCTTGACCTCGTCATTGCGGCTCAGAAATCTTTTGATAATGTTCATCTTTTTTCCTCCGAAATAAATGTGGAATTTGAAAAGTGAAGTTGCGAATTATTATACATTCCGAATTCCGCATTCCGAATTCCTAATTTCTCTTAATATTCCCTGCCCAGAAGCCGTCCCCGTCGCTGCGGAAGAACGGACTTGTTACAAAATACCTCATATCGTCCATAGCGTGGTCGTTTTCCTTGATGGGAACATCGCCGCTGCGGCTTTCGTCCCAGCGGTACAAGGAAAACTCCCGAAGAATGTCCGTGCAGCTTTCGCCGAACATAAGCTTACCGTCCCGTAAAGCGTCGGAACAGCGCCTTATCCCCGATACCACGTCATTCTGTGCCTTTGTAACGGGAAACTTGCCGTGACGACGGATACATTCAATAAAAGATGCCGCCGACGGGTCAACAATAATTCCCTCAACCCGTCTGTCGCCTATAAGCTTGCAAAGCCCCTCGTAATGTTCCTCGTCAGTCCTTGACATACTCTCCCGTTTGGAACTGTAATAATACTCGGCAATTCTGTACCATACCCCGTCATTCCTGCCCCATAAGCCGAACGAAGACGGATTGACCGTTCCGTAGTCGCAGGAAACAACGTACTTCTCAAAGCATTCGGGAAGCTTCCTTGCAACGTGCTTTTTCTCCGAGAAAATCGGGTACACCAGTCCCTCTGCCGCAACCCATTTTCCCAGCACGAACCTGTCATAGAACGTGCCTGAATAAAGCCGTTTGTACCTTTCACGGACTTCCTCCGAAAGTGACGGGTTGTCGTCCATAGTGAAATGCAGATACAGCGCATTTTTCTCCCTTGCCTTGAGCACCCACTCACGGTAAAACCAGTGATACGGATAAGAAGGATTACAGCTGAACCACATCTTCGAGCCGCTTACCGAGCACCTCGCCAGCGCCTGCTCCACGAAGGAACGGGGCATAAGCACCACCTCGTCAAGCATTACACCACTGAGCGTAATGCCTTGAATAAGTGCCGCCGAGCCTTCGTCCTTGCCGCCGAAGAAATAGAAACGGTTCGTCCTGCCGCCTGCCGAAATGTCAGCATAGCTGCCGCTTACCTTTTCAGTACAGCGGAAACCAAGCCCCCTCAGCGAAGACAGCAGCGGCGTAACAACATTTCTTCTCAACGAAGTAACCGTCTTGCCGCATATCGCAAAAACTCCGCCGTCAAATTCCGACATCGCCCATGCCGCAAAGGAAAGCGACATACAAAGTGTCTTGCCGCTTCGCACCGCACCATCGCATATGACAGCGTCACAGCTTTTGTAAGCCTTTGTCCTCCACCATGTCAGCACCGTAAGCTGTTTCTGAGAGAACTGCGTAAATTTCGCCAAGTAACAAACCTCCGTTCATCTTTCTATTCAGCCTTGTCAGCAACCGTACTTTCGGCAGCCTCGCCGATAGCGTCAAAAAAGCTCTGCGCAAGGTCATCAACAGCCTTGCCGCTGCGGATTTCGTTCAGCTTTTCAATAGCCTTCAGCCTGTCCGCAAATTTGATTTCGCAGACACCCTTTCCGATTTTGAATTCGGATACATTATAAAGGTCAAGCTTTCTTATGTCCGCTTCGGTAAGTTCTTCGGGATTGCTCTCCGCAAGAATTACAGCATCATTAATCCTGCCGTTGATAAGCCTTTCAAGAGCGTCCTCAACTGTGCTCCCCACAGCCTTTTTAAGTGTAACAGCCATTGAAGCAAGGACCCCGAATGCCTGAGGGTGAGAAAGAATCTTCATACCCTCCTCATAAGCAGTCCCGTGAGAAAATCCGCAGGCGGCAGCAGCCTCCTCAACGTTTCTGCTTTTGAAAAATTGATACAAAAACTTTTTCTGTGCCTTAGTGAGATTTTGCACCCATACACCCCCTTTCCGCAGAACACCTTTGCGTATGCTCTACACCAAAAGGCAGAAAAAACAAAAAAGTTGCACCCAAACGTGCAACTTTTCAAAAAATATTTTTGCAGAAATATATACTTTGTAACCCTGCCCAAATCAGCCGTGCAACTATTATATAAAACAACTGTATAAAACAGCAACCCCGAAGGGAATATCCCTTCGGGGTGCAATGCTAATCATTATCTTCTTGCAGATTTTTTCTGAGGCTTATAGCTGTAATAATTCTTTATATCCTTGTTTGTAACAAGTCTTACCGCCGTAAATGCGCTTAAAGCGATTGCCGCAACGCTGAGAATAATGCCAAGCAGGTAATTTTCCGACTCCTGATTTGCAGGCTCCATAGCATAGAAAACCAGTCCAGGACCTATAAGCGCAATCGTGTTCAGAACAAAGAACAGCACCGATGTTATCTTAAAAAAGCTTGTCTTAACCAGCATACCCAACGAGAATATCAACGCCGCAGCCGCCAGTGGCATCAATGACGGAATAATTCCCCTTGCCTCAGGCACCTTGCTATTGAGCACATAAAGTATCGCTGCCGTAATAAATCCGAACACCGCAGTTATTGCAAGCACAACAAAACCTTTTTTAGCCTCTCTTGCGTGCTGTTCAGCCATAAGCGCCTTGTACATCTCGGCGCTCTTACGCTTGTCATAGCCCTCCGCCTTAGTTTGCAGCTGATTTTTCAATTGATTTTTCAGCAGCTCCTTTTCGTCACGGTCGAGCTTGTTTTTCAGCATAATATCTTCTTTTTTCTGCTTGCTCGGACCATACTCAGTAGACATCTCATCAAGCTGAGGACGTCCCTCAACAGACATAGCCAAATCGTCCTGCATCATCTGACTTTTCAGCGAGCTTATAATGGAGCTTTTATCCGTGCGCATTTCTTCGAGCTTGACGTCCATATCGTCAAGAGCAATACTCTCAACCGAAATATCCTCCAGCGCACCAGTATAATTGTAGCCGCTGCCGTCATCATCGTAAACATAGTCCAAATCAGCCTCATCGTACTGAACCTGCGGCTCCTCAAAAACATTCTGCTGTACAGGCTCCTCATGCGCATACTGAGGTTCAGCCTGAACCTGCTCAGTTTTATATGCCTCCTCAGCAGCATTCTGCTCAGCCTCTTTCTGCTGAGCCAGCGCGGAAAGATTTCCGCCAGCCTTCTGTAAATCCTGCTCAAATCTCGGCACATACGGCTTAGAAGGAGCTTCGCCGCCTATAAGCTCATCATTTATGAAATCGTTATCGTTAAATGACATATTTTCATTCCTTTCAGTAATTGTAAAGCAATATGTAAAGCCGCTGCGCCATTTTGAGCAGCGGCTTGAAATCTGTTATTTATTCCGTTACAGCGATTGCGTCAGGGAAAATGCTTGAGGAACTTTCCTGAAGGAATGTAGTGTTTACATAGCCCTGAATTGTAGCGCCGTCAAGAACAGTAATTGTTGAAGCTGTAATGTTGCCCAGCACGATTGCATCTGTCTTGAACTCAGCCTTTCCGCCAACGTCGATATTACCCTTGATTTTGCCGTTAAGGTCAAGGTACTGCGCTGAAATATCACCCAAAAGGATACTGTCACGGTCAAGCTGAACCTGACCCTTTGAGTTAACATTACCCTGCATTGAAGCACCTGTCATAACGGAGTTGTTGCACTCAATATCACCGACAACCTTACCTGTAACGCTGATATTCTTTGTAATCTTTACATCGCCCTTTACGCTGCCATCAATGTTGATGTTTGCGAAGGAACGGATATTACCGTCGATGATTGTGTTACGAGAAATAACAGTTGTTTCCTCAGTTTCGTAGTAAGGTGTATCATTTCCGCCGCCTCTGTACGGAGGAGGATTGTTAGGTGTTCTCGGAGGTGTTGGGGGAACAGCTCCACCGTAACCGCCGTAATTTGTACCGAATGGGTCAGCGTTTGCCCTGCTTGAAGCGAATGGGTCAGCACTACCTGCTCTGCTTGAAGCAAACGGGTCACTCTGCTGAGGTCTTGCACCAAAACCAGCGGCAGTCTGAGCAGTCTGAACATACGGATTTGAGCTGTAGCTCGGCATTGGCTCAGGCTCAGAAATCGGCTCGGAAATCGGTGAAGCCGCAGCAGCCGAAGCTGTAGAAGCTGATGCTGCCGAAACAGCAGGCTGTTCAGGTTCAAATTCAGGTTCCTGCACAGGTGCAGCCTGCTCAACAGGTCTCGGAGGGTCAAGATATCTGTCAAGCTCGGATTTTTTCTTTGATTCCTTGGAAAGTTCTTCGCCCACAAGGCCGTCTTTTTTAAGAATTTCCTTTACCGCCTGGTTAAAATTGTCCTTCAGACTCATTTTCAATACTCCTATCCGTATATTTTAACGTTTCTATACAATTCGTAATCAATCCTTGTAGCCGAAAGTAGTCGGCTTAACGCTGTTATCCAGCTTATCAAACTCATATCCCATAGCAGTAAGCTCCTCGATAACGTCGGAAAGAACATTTACAGTATGTGTCTTGTCCTTGCTGTCGTGAAGGAGCACGATAGCTCTGCCTGTCCCATCAGAAGGAATATAGTTCATAATATTGTTGTAAATGCTTGTCCAGTCAGCGCCCTTGACAGCGTCCTCACCGCTTACATTCCAGTCATAGTAAACGAAGCCGCGTCTTGTCATTTCCGCAATAATCTGCATATATGTAAAGCGGTTGTAGTTGTTGATTGAGCCGCCTGGGAAGCGGAAGATTTCAGGCTTTACGCCTGTTGCTTCGTAAACGCAGGTATATGTTTCATAGAAGTCAGCAAGGTAGCTTTCCACGCTTTCATAGATTTTCTTGTAATCGTGGGAAATAGAGTGAATAGCAATTGTGTGCCCCTCATCAACAACACGCTTCATATACTTCTGAGATACCTCGTCAGTACCGCCGCAAACGAAGAATGTAGCCTTGATGCCGTAATTTTTCAGAATATCCAGCACCTCAGGAGTTCTCTCGGAAGGGCCGTCATCGAATGTAAGATAGATTTTACCTGCTTCCTCAGTGAACTCAGCAGGCTTATTCTCCACATACATATCGGGGTAAAGCTTTGTGTACTCCGCAGATGAATCAATTCCTGCCTCACCGCCGACAGTTTCCGTATCAGCAGGTGAAATATCAGGATTTGCTGAAATGTAACCCTCAACATAAGCTCTGAAAGATTCTTCATCGCCTGTTTCAATAAGAGTGAGCATTTCCTCAACGTTGTAGCCCTTTGCTGTCATCACAAGGAAAAGCTGTTCAAGGCTTGTACCCTCGGGAATAACAATCTGCTCAGGCAAATCCGTCTCAGGCTCAATAACATTAATCTCGCCTTCTGCCACACCGTCTGCATTTGCGGAAACCGTATCATTCTTCAGCATAAAATATTTGACGCCGAAGAAAACCGCAAGGAATGTTGCAATTGCAAGCCACGCAAAAACCACAGTATATATAAGGTGCTTAAAAAATTTAACACTGCCAAAATACATTTTCGTTTTCCAATCTCCGCAGAACATTATGTTAACCCCGTCCTCTGCGGCGGATTTTCGTCGGGGCATACTTATACTCTTTAATAATACACCTTTTTCGCAGATATGTCAACAATTTTTTTGTCGTTTTCAAACAGTTGCCAGCGCCGCATATTTATGGTAAAATATAAACATAAATTTTTCGGGAGAAAAGCTTATGATTAGAAAAATAACAGCCGAGGACAGAGAGTTCTATCTTAGCGCCGCAGATGAATTTTACCACACCGATGCCGTTGAAAAGCCGCTGCCGATGGAGCGCCTCAACGCAAATTTTGACGAGGTTATGCGCTCCGACGTGTACCTTGAGGGACTTATCCTTGAGTACGGCGGCGAAAAAGCTGGCTACTGCCTGCTGACAAAGACGTTTCACACTGAAGCAGGAATGACCCTGTGGATTGAGGATATCTATATACTGGAGCAGTTTCGGGGCAAAGGACTTGGCAAGGAACTTTTTACGTATCTCGACGAGAATTATTCGGCAAAATTCGGACGTCTGCGGCTTGAGGTTGAGTACGAAAATGAAATTGCCGTTGCACTATATAAAAAGAACGGTTTTCGTTTTCTTGAATATAAGCAGATGATTAAAGATATTAAGGAATGATTTTATGAAATATAACGAATTTGACAGCGTGCGCTTATCCGAGGACGGCAAGTCTGTGGTGATAACCGACCAGACTCTCCTCCCCAACCGCACAGAATTCCTCACACTTAGCCGTGCCGAGGACATTTTCGAATCAATCAAAAAGCTTCGTGTACGTGGTGCACCTGCAATCGGCATTTGCGCAGGCTACGCTATGTACGTTCTTGCTCAGCAGATTGACTCCGCTGATTTTATGGGCGAACTCCGCAAAATCGCTGACTATCTCAACTCGTCACGTCCTACCGCTGTAAATCTTTCAGCGGCGATAAAGCGTATGCTGAGATGTGCCGAAAGCTCCCCCGTGAACACCCTTGACGCGCTTCGTGCCGAGGCGGTAAAAATCCACGAGGAAGATATTGCAATGTGCAAAGCAATTTCCGAATACGGTCTGACCCTTGTCAAGGACGGCGACGGAATTCTTACCCACTGCAATGCAGGTCCCCTTGCAACCTCGCGCTACGGAACAGGCTTGGGCACGCTTATTCTCGGCAAGGAAAAAGGCTGGAATTTTCACGCTTATGTTGACGAGACACGTCCGCTTTTGCAGGGTGCACGTCTTACCGCATACGAGCTTGACAAGGCGGGCATTGACGTGACCCTTATCTGTGACAACATGGCATCTGCGGCGATGAAAAACGGCTTTATTCAGGCTGTTTTCGTAGGCTGTGACAGAGTTGCCGCAAACGGCGATACTGCAAACAAAATCGGAACAAGCGGTGCGGCTGTTCTTGCAAAGCATTACGGAGTGCCTTTCTATGTTTTCTGTCCGTCAAGCACGATTGATTTTTCCTGTGCAAGCGGCAAGGATATCCCCATTGAGCTTCGTGATGGGGACGAAATCCGCACGATGTTCTACAGCGAGCCCGTTGCCCCTGAGGTCAAGTGCTGGAACCCGTCATTTGACGTGACGGACAGCGAGCTTATCACGGCGATTGTTACCGAAAAAGGAATTTGTCGTGCGCCGTATGACGTGAGCCTTAAAACTTTGTTTGGAGATAAAAATGGATAAAATAAAAGCAATAATTTTCGATATGGACGGCACACTTCTGGACAGCCTCTCTGTGTGGGCGGACTCGGACAGGGAGTTCATCACGGGCTTGGGGTACGACTATGACAACCGTCACTCCCTTGCTATGAAGACGATGCACTTCGACTCAGCCTGCGAATATTTGGTGCAGGCGTTTGATTTGAAATTATCCGCAGAGGAAACAGGGAAGCAAATATTACAGATAGTAGAGGATAAATATCTGCACGGAATTGATTTGAAAGACGGTGCGCTTGAATTTGTGAAAACAGCACATAATAAGGGCGTAAAGATGTGCGTTGCAACGTCCAATAAGAAGAAGCTTGCAGAGGACGCGCTGAAATCCCACGGACTTATGGAGTATATGGAGTTTGTGCTGACCTCGGACGAGGTTGGCTGCGGTAAGGAGTCCCCGCTGATATTTGAGAAAGCGGCAGAAATGCTTGGTGCAAAGCCTTGCGAAACCGCAGTTTTCGAGGACTCAATCCACGCAGTAAATTCAGCGAAAAAGGCTGGATTTTATGTGGTGGGAGTCCACGACCCGCTCAGCGAAAATGAGTTCAGGGAGATACAGAAGGTTGCGGATAGGACAATAATGTCATTTGCAGAATTATAATTAATATAATCAAGCTTTGTTTTCCTTCTTGCAGTTTCCTTAATAGGATAGTTTGCGTAGTAAAGCGAGGGGGAAAACCTATTAAGGGACAAGGAACAAATAAAATCCGACAAAAAATCGGCATTTCCTTTTCCCTTAGCGGTTTTCCCCCTAACCATACGCTTGCGTTTGGTTTGCTCCGACTTTTCCCTTTCAACCCTTATCCTTTGCCGATTTTTTCTGTTCTGCGGAAAATATATTTGTAGTTTTAATATAAATAATCATTAATTTACTTCTACCACGAAAGGACAATCACAATGAAAACATTTTTAAAAGTCCTTGCTTCTATTATAATATCAGCTTTATATTGGCAAATTTCTTCTTACATATTGGTCTTTTCTTTAATAATTGTGGTTTTCTTTTCCGCACCACTCAACATTACATCATATAATATTTTAATTGTTGCTTCTGTTATACTTGCAGTAATAATTCTCTGTATGCTTAATCTTCTCACACATAATTTGCTGAAAAAACTTGTTCAAAAATCATTATGGGTATACATAATACAAAGCGGAAATATTTTTACTGTTTATTTACTGTTTACAGCCTTGGAAAATGTGTCCGTACCGTCTTATGTACCTGATTTTTCATTGTTGACAGATGGTCTGTTTTATATGATTGTAATAAGCATAATCGGCGGTACACTTCTATCCGCCATTATCCGCACAATAAAACAAAGGAGAACAAAAAGCGAATGAAAAAAATCCTTATAGGAATGAGCGGCGGCGTGGACAGCTCTGCGGCGGCGGTGCTTCTTTTACAGCAGGGCTACGACGTAAGCGGTTGTACCCTTAAACTTTTCGAGGGCACGGACGCATCGGTAAGCGATGCTCGTGAAGTCTGTCAAAAGCTCGGCATTGAACACCACGTTATTGACATTGCTCCCGACTTCAAGCGTGAGGTTATGGACAAGTTTGCTGACAGCTACATCAACGGCGAAACACCCAACCCCTGCGTGTTCTGCAACCGCACAATCAAGTTCGGAAAAATGCTTGACTATGCTCTCGAAAACGGCTTTGACGGCATTGCCACGGGACACTACGCACGGATTACCCAGCGTGGCGGCAGACACCTGCTCGCCTGTGCGGAGGACTTGCGCAAGGACCAGACTTATTTTCTCTACACCCTCAATCAGCACCAGCTTTCCCACAGCATTTTTCCTTTGTGGAATATGGAAAAGCCGCAAATTCGTGCCATTGCCGAGGAGCACGGCTTAATCACCGCCCGCAAGCGTGACAGTCAGGATATCTGTTTTATCCCTGACGGCGATTATGTCAGCTTTATTCTTTCCCACACGGGCAGGATTTTCCCCGAGGGCAACTTTATCGGCACGGACGGAACAATCCTCGGCACTCACGGCGGTATTATCCGCTACACAATCGGTCAGCGCCGCGGACTTGGGGTAACATTCGGCAAACCTGTTTATGTCTGTGCAAAGAATGCGGCGGAGAACACCGTTACTCTTTCCGATACCGAATATACGGCAACGGAAATTTACCTATCCGACGTGAATTATATTTCTGTGGAAAAGCTTGATAAGCCAATGCAGGTTACAGCAAAGGTGCGTTACTCCGCAAAACCGCAGGCGGCAACGGTTTACCCCGTTGAAAACGGGCTGACGAAAATCGTCTTTGCCGAGCCTGTACGAAATCCTACATCGGGACAGGCGTGCGTATTCTACGACGGGAATACCGTAGTCGGCGGAGGAAAGATTATTTAATCCAGCGCATATCATTAGATTGGAGATGTGACAGAATGCTCAGCAAAAAAATATTTATTTTAGGTGCACTGACTGCGATAGCACTCTCTTTAAGCAGTTGTACTTCCGACTCCGCAGAAGCCAACTGGGAGGAAGAATTTTTCGGCAAGGAAACTTACGCTGAGCTTCAGATGGGTGTAAGCTTTTCAGACAGAAAAGCTGTTCAGCCTGTTCTTGATTTTGCCGACGAAGCTTTTGCCTTTATTGTTGCAACAGATGAAGACAAAAAAGAAGCTGAAGAAAAATTTGGAAAGCTCCATATCTACTGTTTAACGCACGATGATGTAGTTTCAGAGGCACACGCAATTGATTTTCTGTCAGCAAAAACAGACGGAAACAGCGGATATCTTTGGGTTCAATATTCCCAAGAAGGCTATGACAAAAACGGTAAATGCACTTGCGGTGCCTGGGGAATAAAATCCAGATGGACTATCAAAAAAAATGATGATAAATGGGTAGTTACAGATATACTTGAACACCCGTGATAATATAAATTTTGAAAGGAAGATTTACTATGAAAGAAATCACACTTAACGAACTCAGCTTCAACCCTTGGGACAAAATCAGCAAGGAATGGTTCCTGCTGACAAGCGGCGACGAAAACAGCTACAACACTATGACAGCATCATGGGGCTTCACAGGCTTTATGTGGAGAAAACCTCTTTTCACAGCTGTTGTACGTCCTACACGCTACACCTATGAATTTATGGAGAAGGACGACCTTTTCACTGTCAGCTTCTTTGACGAGAAGTTCCGTCCTGCGCTGAATTTCTGCGGCTCATATTCGGGACGTGACGTTGACAAGGCACAGAAAACAGGTCTTGACCCGCTCTTTATTGACGGCACAACTGCTTTTGAGCAGGCTGAAATGGTGCTTGTCTGTAAGAAAATTTACGCTCAGGATATGGACGTTAACTGCCTTGCTGACGAGGTTAAGCCAATCAACGGCAACGACCCTATCCATAAGCAGTACATTGGTGAAATTTTGAAGGTGTATGTGAAAGAATAATGGGATTTTTTGAAATATTTTTAATAGGAATAGGACTCTCCGCAGACGCATTTTCCGTTGCCGTCTGCAAGGGTCTGAATATGCGGAAGCTCAATCTTAAACACACTTACATAATCGCACTTTTCTTCGGCGGCTTTCAGGCGATAATGCCCCTTATCGGATATCTTCTCGGCACGAATTTTGCAGACTACATAGAAGCATTCGACCACTGGATTGCCTTTGTGCTTCTCGGATTTATCGGCGGCAAGATGGCAATTGAGGCTATCCGTGACAAGGACGATGACGAGGAAGAAAAGACGGACGTGCTGAAAATCGGCGAGCTTACCGTTATGGCAATTGCGACGAGCATTGACGCTCTTGCTGTCGGTATCACCTTTGCATTTTTAAAGGTAAACATTCTTCTCTCGGTTCTTCTCATCGGTGTAACAACCTTTGCGCTTTCGCTTGGCGGTGTGCTTATCGGAAACAAATTCGGTGCAAAATACAAGAGCAAGGCAGAGCTTGCGGGGGGGATAATTCTCGTGCTGATTGGTGTTAAGATTTTGCTGGAGCATTTAGGAATTATCACATTTTAAAGGACTGGTAAAATTGAATAAACTCAATACAAACTCACCATTTATCAAGTATTTGATTGCTCTGCTGCTTTTCGGCTCAAACGGAATTGTGGCAAGCTTCATCACACTCACAAGCTACGAAATTGTACTTCTCCGCACATTTATCGGCAGTATTTTCCTCTTGGCAATATTTTTCATCACAGGCAACAAACTTACCTTTTTCAAGCATAAAAAGCAGTTTGCTTTCCTTGCGGTTTCGGGTGTTGCAATGGGTACAAGCTGGATGTTTCTCTATGAAGCGTACCATCAAATCGGCGTAAGCATTGCTTCCCTGCTTTACTACTGCGGACCTGTTATCGTTATGGCACTTTCTCCATTGATTTTCAAGGAAAAGCTTACCGCTGTAAAAATCATCGGCTTCATTGCCGTGCTGGGAGGAATTTTCCTTGTCAACGGCAATTCCTTCGGAAGCGGCGGAAACGGCTTCGGATTTTTCTGCGGACTTATGTCGGCGGTGATGTATTCCTTTATGGTGATTTTTAACAAAAAGACGAAGGACATCACAGGGCTTGAAAATTCCGCATTGCAGCTTTTCATCAGCTTCCTTACCGTTGCGGTTTTCGTTGGAATAAAGCAGGGTTTTGCAATAGCCGTACCCTCAAACGAATGGATACCCATTCTCATTCTCGGACTTGTCAACACGGGTACAGGCTGTTACTTCTACTTTTCGTCAATCGGAAAGCTTAACGTGCAGACAGTAGCTGTATGCGGCTATCTTGAACCTCTTTCCGCAGTTGTTTTCTCGGTAATTTTCCTGCGTGAAGCAATGCTTCCTATACAGATTGCAGGGGCAATACTGATTATAGGCGGTGCAATTTTTGCCGAACTTATGGGGAAAAGGCAGGTTGACACAATAACATAGGAGGACGTAAAATGAAAATCAAAAAAGCCATAATAATCATACCACTAATTGCATTGCTGCTTATCGGCATAACGCTGTTTCTGCTATCTCATCAGACTTGCTACAAGTACAACGACTGGTGGGTTATCGGCAAATCTATGGCAGAAATTGAGGAGCGTTACGGCGAGTTTGACATTGAGCTCGGAAGCAGAAAGGGCTACTTTATTTACACTGATAACAGCTGGGTAATGCCCGACCATCTTGAACATTATTACTACATAAAATTTGACGAAAACGGTATTGCAACGGAAGTATCAGACGGCGTTCAGCCCGGCGGATAATAAAAACAAGGGAGCAAAATATGACTGATGTAATCTTTATAATTATTGGTGCACTTATTATTATCGGGGCACTCCACAGCATTTACACGCTGATACGCGGCAGGTTTA
>JAZSHA010000039.1:0-9904 GCA_045533025.1 Oscillospiraceae bacterium | reverse complement strand
TTTTATGCTGTTGCATTTGACCCGAAGGGCAGGCTTGGCTGGAAATCCAATAAGATAATTGACCCTGACGGTGATGTGGGATATGACGGTGCACAGGTTATTGAAGTGCTTACTGAGCAGGTTGACGAGCGTTATCTCGGTTACCTTGAAGAAATGAAAATCCCCTATATTTTCGCAGGTGAGAAAGAAATTGATGTAGAGCTTGCGCTGTTCAAGCTGAAAAATATTGTAGGTTGTGAAACGTTGCTCCTTGAGGGCGGCAGTATAATAAATGGTGCCTTTCAGCGTGCAGATGTGATTGATGAGCTGAGTATAGTGGTCGCTCCGATTATTGCAGATAAGGACGATAAGCCGCTGTTTGCTGACAGTACAATTTCTGACTTTGAACTTGTCAGGGCTGAAAATATCAATGGAAATGTGGTGCTGAATTATAAAAATAAGCACTAAATTTCTCTGATAAATTTTCAAAAGGTATATACATTTCAAAATTTTTATGTTATAATATGCTTGTATTGTATCCCTTTCGGGAATAATAACAAGGAGGAATTTAATATGAACACAAAAACAAGGACTCTGGTAGGGACAGGTATCCTTACCGCCATTGTTATCGTACTTCAGTCGATGGCTCTGGCAATCCGCTTCGGAACATTCAGCATTACGCTGGTGCTCATTCCAATAGTAGTCGGTGCGGCGCTGTATGGAATTAAGGCAGGTGCGTGGCTCGGATTTGTTTTCGGAGTAGTCGTAACAGCAACGGACGCAGGTGCGTTCCTTGCAATCAATGTACCCGGTACAGTTGCAACATGCATACTCAAGGGTATGCTTGCAGGTCTTGCGGCGGGCCTTATTTACAAGGCACTGGAAAACAAAAATCGCTGGGTAGCAGTAATCTCTGCGGCAATTGCTGCGCCGATTGTGAATACGGGAATTTTCCTGCTTGGATGCAGAATTTTCTTCTTCCCTACAATCAACGAATGGGCAGCAGGAGCAGGTTTCGAGTCTGCAGGACAGTATATGATTTTCGGACTTGTAGGTCTGAATTTCGTGGTTGAGGCTGTAGTAAATATTGCACTCAGCTCTGTGATTGTAAGAGTACTTAACATTATTAAAAAGCCTGCACCGAAAGCAGAGGCGCAGGGATAAAGGAATGGTATTATGGTATTTGCAGTTGACATTGGTAATACAAACATTGTAATCGGCTGCTGCCGTGACAATAAGATAATTTTCGTGGAGCGTGTTTCCACAAAGGCTGACGCAACCGTCCTTGAATATGCTATCAGCTTCAAGAGTATTCTTGAATTCTACGGCATTGCTAAGGAAGATATTGACGGCGCAATTATTTCATCTGTTGTTCCGTCGGTAACATCAACGGTGCACAGCGCAATTGAAAAGGTTATGGATAAGGACGCGCTTGTAATCGGTCCTGGGTTAAAAACAGGTCTGAATATCCTTATTGATAACCCTGCACAGCTTGGAAGTGACCTTGTTGTTGCGGCTGTTGCAACAATAAACGAATATCCGCTTCCCCAGATTGTAATTGATATGGGTACGGCTACAACGGTTTCTGTAATCGACAAGAACAGAAATTACCTCGGCGGTATGATTATGCCAGGTGTGGGAATTTCCCACGATGCACTGGTAAGCCGTACTGCACAGCTTCCTAAGGTTGCCCTTGAAGCACCTAAAAAGGTTATCGGCAGAAATACTATTGACTGTATCAGAAACGGTATTCTTTACGGGAACGCAGGTGCGCTTGATGGAATTATTGACCGTATCAAGGGCGAAATGGGTGAGTGTACTGTTATTGCGACAGGCGGACTTGCAGGAGTTATCGTGCCGCTTTGCAAGAATGAGATTATAATTGACGATGACATAATGCTTAAAGGGCTTATGCAGATTTACAACAGAAATCACGAATAAGATACAATACAAAAAACTCACGGTACTGACGTATCGTGAGTTTTGTTTTACTGGGGAATTTTATTTTTCTGCTTCATTATTCTTGCGAGGTACACGGCAGGGGTATCCGCAAGGCTTGTGAAGATATAGACAACATAGCTGGAAATCATAATGGAAATCAGTGTGCTGTTGTCATAAACGCCTGCGAAGGCAATCAGCGTGAAAAGCACGGTGTTGATAATCTGGGAAAGCATAGTTGAGCCGTTGTTTCTCAGCCACAGGAAACGCTTGCTGTCGCCGCTTTTTTCAGTTGTAGCTTTCCATATTCTGTGGTAAAGCCACACGTCAATTCGCTGTGACACGGCATAGCCGAGGAAGCTGCCAAGCAGAAGTCTGGGAGTTGTGGAGAAAATAGCCCTGATATGGGGCATTGCCCAATCGCTTTCGGCAGGAGTGTACAGCTGCCAGTACTGAGTGAAAATGAACATCATTGCTGATGTCATAATTCCCAGTGCTACTGAACGGTTGGCGGACTCCTTGCTTTCGTTTTCGCTGAGAATATCCGTGATGAGATAGGTTGACGCAAACATAACGTTGCCCAGCGTCTGCTCCATTCCAAATCCGTCCACAAGCACAAGCACCTCAATGTTTGCGAGAATAGTGGAGATTGCTGTCATAGCGTACATACCGATTTTGCCGAATAATCTGTATGCAAGCAGTACAGCGCCGTAGGTCAGGATTACCGACCCGATGAGTAAAAGTTCGTTCATAGTTAGCCTCTTTTCCGCAGCAAAATAAAAACCCTTTGTACCGAACAAATACAAAAGGGCATAGGCCGTGACACAGTAATTGTTTCACAGCAGAATATTTTGTTGCCCGTAGTTTTGTTTATAGACAGGATGGTCACGAACTGTCTGTGAAACATTATACCACAAGGTCAGCGCAGTGTCAACTATTGACGTGCACTTATTTATGTGGTAAAATCAGTAAGGCTAAATCATTCAAAGGAGCAAGTCAGATGATATATACAGTAACCTTTAACCCTGCTGTGGACTATGTTGTGCACACAGGTGAAATGAAAACAGGGGCTACAAACAGAAGCATCCGTGAGGAAATCTACTTCGGCGGCAAAGGCATTAACGTGTCAATCGTGTTGAAGGAGCTGGGGATAAAATCAAAGGCGCTGGGCTTTGTGGCAGGTTTTACTGGTGCGGCAATCGAAAGCGGTGTTGCGGATATGGGCATCGACACGGATTTTGTGCACCTTGAAAGCGGTTTTTCACGAATTAACGTGAAGATAAAATCTGCTGAGGAAACCGAGCTTAATGGTCAGGGACCCGATATCAGCGACAAAGCCATTGATGAGCTTTTCGCAAAGCTTGATACGCTTGCTGAGGGCGACACAATCGTCCTTGCGGGGAGTATTCCGAGCAGCCTGCCAAAGGACATCTATGAGCGTATCCTCGAACATCTTGACGGCAGAAATATCCGTGCGGTTGTAGATGCAACTGGGGAGCTGCTGCTCCGTGTGCTGAAATACAGACCTTTCCTTGTAAAGCCTAACAATTTTGAGCTTGCAGAGCTTTTCGGGGTAACTCTTGAAACCAACGAACAGATTGCAGAGTACGCACGCAAGCTTAAAGAAATGGGCGCACAGAATGTTCTTGTTTCAATGGCAGAGCAAGGCGCGCTGTTGGTTGATGAAAACAATAATATTCACATCAGCGGAGTATGTAAGGGTACGGTGAAAAATTCCGTCGGAGCAGGCGACTCAATGGTTGCAGGCTTTATTGCAGGACTTGAGCAGGGCGGCTACGATTACGCACTTAAGCTTGGTACAGCCTGCGGAGGTGCAACAACTTTCTCTGAGGGACTTGCAACTGGTGCGGAAATACACAGATTGCTTGAACAGCTATAATAAATTAGCGACGCTATGCTTTTGGCACAACGTCGCTAATTTATTATTCCGTCAGGATGGTATTCAGTAATAACCTTTTTCAGCTCAGCTTCGGAAAGCTGTTTGCCCGTCCAGAGAAAAACCTCGTTGTATTTTTCTTTGAGTGCATACATTTTTTTGTGTGAAAGTCCTTTGAGACGGTAGCTGATAAAATCAAATCCGTCAGGCTCGTTGTAATTATTTCCCGAAAGTATTCCGCATTTTATTTTCGGAAGCTTTCGCTTCATATAACGCATACTATATTTGTTAAATGATTGAAGCAGGTATTCACCTTTATATTTTTTCAGCAGCGGGAGTATTGCTTTTTCAAGCTTTCGATGCCACAAAAACCGCTTTGGCAGCTTTGTTTCAATTAGCAAGGGTACTTTCCCTGCAACAAGGCTGAGTACCTCTTCAAGCGTGGGGATTTTCTCTTCCGTGTCAAGCAGATGGAGCGTGCATATTTCATTATAAGTACAGTTCGAAATCTTTCGTTTATCTCCGCACATTCTTTTCAGCGTTTTGTCGTGAGATACAATGGGTATGCCGTCTTTTGTAATGCGCACATCAAGCTCAATACCTTTTTTCATAAAGACAGCTTCTCTGAAGGCGCTTAAAGAGTTTTCCGGAAAGCTTCCGCTTACCAAACCACGGTGGGCAAAAGTATTTTTCATATCACACATCCTTTTTACAGCATATGCATACAGATGTAAAATAATCCGCCTGCGGTCAAGCAAGCGGATTATATTTATCAAAGGCCAAGAATTGTTTTGAGTTCAGCTGTAAGCTTTTCAGCCGCCTTATCGTGAGTTGTGATAGATGGGTGCCAGTCAGCGGAGTAGCCGTCATTAGGGTTCTGAACATCAAACTTCATTGTGTAGATGTTGTTGTCGCCTGTTTCAGCTTTATATGTGTCAGCAGCAAGCTGAACATATTCGAAAAGTCTGTCACCCATTACGCCGAGTGTGCAGACAATCTTAGCATCAGGGTTCTTCTCGCGGATAGTCTTGAGGAAGTTTACATACTCGTCAGCGTAAGCTTGCTGACGGTCAGCTTCGGTTTTGGTGTAGCTGTCATCGTTTGTGCCGAGGTTAATTACAACAACGTCAGGCTGACGCTTACTGAAATCCCACTCAACATTTGATGGCTTGAAGTTTCCGTTTGTGCTCCAGCTATAACCGAGCTTTGTATAGAACTGAGGAACGGTCTGAGCGGTAACAGGCTGGTCATTTGTGGAGTAGCCTGAAATAATTCCGTAGCCGCTGAAGGAAACCATGCTGTAGTCAGCATCAAGAGCCTTTGCTGTCTTGTAAGCGTAAGCCTTTGTAACGTCCTCAGTCTTTGTGGAGAAGTGGTTTTCCTTAACAGGGTCATCGGAGCCGTATCCGCAGGTAATTGAGTCGCCGATAAATTCGATAAGCAAATCCTTATTTGCGGTAGGCTGGATAATTGTACCTGTAACCTTGATTTCGTCAATTGCAATTGTGGACATTGGTGACTCGGAAAGCTTTACGACGGAAACAGTAACGTCTTCTGCTGTTTCGCTTTCAAAAACAGTATATTCCTCGAAAGCATTATCAACCATATCGTCAATAACACGCTCGCCGTTTACATAAACAGCAACTCTTGCCTGATTGTCAGCCTGAGCCGCACCGCCCATACTTGTTGTGTCGCCCTTGATTTTGATAACGCATTTTGTTCCGTTAAAGCTGAATTCAGCGCCTGAGCCTGAAAGTGCGCAGTAAAGCTTGTCCTCGTTAAAGTATGTACGTCCGAGGTGTTTAACGTTTTCCGCACTTGCGGTGTAGAGTGTTTCAACAGTCATATCGTGTTCCTCCGTAACAGTTGTTTCTTCTGCTGTAACGCTGTTTCCACAAGCTGTAAATAGCATAGCAGACATTGCGGCAGCGCTGATAAGTGAAATGATTTTTTTAATTTTCACGGTATCTCCTCCCAAAAAAGATATTACTATTTTACCATATTGTTTTGGAATAATCAAGTGCAAATGTATAAACCATTTTTAAATGTGCACAATAAGTTCAAAAGCACGAAAGGAATGGTAATAAATGTTTGAACATAAGGCAACTATTGAGAGGGTAATCGGACGTGAAATCATCGACTCACGAGGCAACCCAACCGTTGAGGCGGAGGTGTGGCTTTCCGATGGTACCGCAGGCAGAGGTGTGGCACCAAGCGGTGCAAGCACAGGCATTTTTGAGGCACACGAGCTTCGTGACGGAGACGAGATGCGCTACTTCGGCAAGGGTGTGACAAAAGCCGTGAACAACATTAACACCACACTTAACACAGCGTTGAAGGGTGTAAATGCGGCGGACACCACAACCGTAGACAAGACCCTTATCAACACCGACGGCACGGACAACAAGTCCCGTATGGGTGCAAATGCTATGCTTGCGGTTTCACTTGCGGCGGCAAGGGCTGCGGCTGCTCACTACCGTATGCCGCTTTACAAGTTTATTGGCGGGGTAAACGCTGTGAAATTGCCAGTACCGATGATGAATATTCTCAACGGCGGCGCCCACGCCTCCAACAACCTTGATGTGCAGGAATTTATGATTATTCCGCAGGGTGCAGACAGCTTCCGAAGCGGTCTGCGTCAGTGTGCGGAGGTTTACCACAGTCTTGCAAAAATCCTGAAAATCAAGGGTTTAAGCACTGGCGTTGGTGATGAGGGAGGATTTGCTCCTGATTTAAGTGGCGAGGAGGAGGCAATTGAGCTTATCCTTGAAGCTGTGGAGAGGGCAGGCTACCGTCCTGGTAAGGATTTCACAATTGCCCTTGACGCCGCATCGAGCGAGTGGAAGGCTGACGGGACAGGCTACTTCCTGCCGAAGAAAAAGCTTAACCGCGGTAGCGATGAGCTTATTGAGGAGTGGAAAAGCCTTTGTGGCAAGTATCCTATCGTGTCAATCGAGGACCCACTTGACGAGGAGGACTGGAACGGCTGGAAGAAGCTTACCTATGAGCTTGGAAAAAGTGTAAAGCTTGTGGGTGACGATTTATTTGTTACAAATCCGAAGCGTCTGCGTGAGGGCATCGATAAGGGCTGCGCGAACTCAATTCTTGTCAAGCTCAATCAGATTGGTACGCTGACCGAAACTCTTGCGGCAATCCGTCTTGCCAAGGAAAATGGCTATGGTACAATCATTTCCCACCGAAGCGGTGAAACCGAGGACACCTTCATTGCCGACCTTGCGGTTGCGGTCAATGCAGGGCAAATTAAGACGGGTGCACCCTGCCGAAGTGAACGCACCGCAAAGTATAACAGACTGCTCCGAATTGAGGAACAGCTTTACAAATAATGTGTGAGTAATCAGCGAAGCCGCTTCCGAAGATATTTCGGGAGCGGTTTTGCTTTGTGGGGCATTGATTTTTTGGTACGGTATTGGTATAATTGAAAGGTATATTAATGGAAAAGAGCGTGTTGCAGTTTCACACTCAGAAAGGGGAGATTCAACCGTGGACAAGCAAAAATTCTACACCGCCCTTGAAACCGTGCTGACGGGTGAGCATATCCGTGCGGGGATTGGTACATACGGCGAGAAAACCGTTCATTCGGTGCTGAAAAATTACTTCGAGCCTTACGCTGACGGGCACGAGCAGAAAGTCGGCGGATTTGTTGCGGATATTGTCGGCGAGGACGGAATTATCGAAATTCAGACCGCAGGCTTTGAGCGTCTGCGGAAGAAGCTTGACGTATTTTTACAGGTAAGCCGTGTTACGGTTGTGTATCCTATTCCACGGTATAAGTGGCTTATCCCTATAAATCCTGAAACTGGCGAACAGGGCAGAAAGCGTAAGTCACCGAAAATGGGTACGCCTTATGATATTTTTCCTGAGTTGTACAAGATAAAGCCGTTCCTTACACACGAAAATTTCCGACTTTGCATTGTAATGCTTGATGTGGACGAATTCCGTCAGCCGCCTGAAACGGAGGGCCTGAAGCGTGGCAGGCGGAGAGGGTATGTCCGCTATGATAGGATACCCAAGGATTTGGTGGAGGAGATACATATAAATCGCAAGTCTGACTGGGAATATTTTCTTCCTGAGGGTCTGCCTGAGGAGTTTACTTCAAGGGATTTTGGCATGTTAAGCGGCGTGGGACAGAAGTATGCGTCCTTTGTGCTGAACATACTCAAAGCTGCGGAAATCGTTGAAGTTATCGGCAAAAGCGGAAGAAGTTACCTATATCGGAGCACTATTTAAACGGTTTTTATATAACCTTTCACAAAAGCGTTTGTGAATTGTTGACATCGTGCCGAAATACAGGTATAATACAAGATAGTGTTTTCAAAATTGCAAATTTACAGAAAATGTATTAGTATAAAGGGATTGAGATAATGTATAGAATTGTCAGAAAAAAGGTACTTAACCCGACGGTAACTCTTATGGATATTGATGCCCCTATGGTTGCGGCAAAGGCTGAGCCGGGACAGTTTATCATTCTCCGTGTTGACGAAAACGGCGAGAGAATTCCGCTTACTGTTGCTGATTATGACAGAGAAAAGGGTACGGTTACGATTATTTTCCAGATTGTCGGCTCAACAACCGAAAAGCTTAACCATAAGGACGAGGGCGAATTCATTCAGGACTTCGTTGGCCCTCTCGGTACACCTACTCACATTGAGGGGCTTAAAAAGGTTGCTGTTGTGGGCGGCGGTGTTGGCTGCGCAATTGCATATCCCGTGGCTAAGAAGCTTCACGAAAACGGTTGTGAGGTGCACGCTATTGCTGGCTTCCGTAACAAGGATTTAGTTATTCTTGAAGACGAATTCAAGGTGGCTTCCGACAAGCTTATCCTTATGACAGATGACGGCTCTTACGGCACAGCGGGACGTGTTACCGATGCGCTCAAGGAGCTTATTGAAAGTGGAGAGCAGTACGATGAGGTTATCGCAATCGGTCCGCTGATTATGATGAAATTCGTTTGCGCACTTACCAAGGAGTACGGCGTAAAAACTACTGTATCAATGAACCCGATTATGATTGACGGTACGGGAATGTGCGGTGGCTGTCGTCTCACCGTTGGCGGCGAAACAAAGTTTGCTTGTGTTGACGGTCCTGACTTTGATGGTCACCTCGTTGACTTTGACGAAGCAATGGAGCGTGCGGCAATGTACCGTGACTTCGAGCGTCATAAGCACGAGGAAACCTGCAATCTCTTTAATAAGGAGGCAAAGTAACAATGCCTAATATGTCCCCTAAAAAGAATGAAATGCCTGCTCAGGCACCTGATATAAGAAACAAGAACTTCAAGGAAGTTGCTCTCGGATACACAAAGGAAATGGCAATCGACGAGGCTAACCGCTGCCTTAACTGTAAGAACAAGCCTTGCGTAAGCGGCTGTCCCGTAAACATCGACATTCCCGCTTTTATTCAGAAGGTATGCGCAGAGGATTTTGACGGCGCTTATGATATCATCAGTGCTTCAAGCTCACTTCCTGCAGTATGCGGACGTGTCTGCCCTCAGGAAAGACAGTGCGAAGGTAAGTGTGTACGCGGTATCAAGGGCGAGCCTGTCGGTATCGGCAGACTTGAACGTTTTGTTGCAGACTGGCACAACGAGCACAGCACAGCTGAAGCAAAGAAACCTGAGCCAAATGGTCACAAGGTTGCAATTATCGGTGCAGGCCCTGCCGGTCTTACTTGCGCAGGTGACCTTGCAAAGATGGGTTACGAGGTAACTGTTTTTGAAGCGCTTCACCTTGCAGGCGGCGTGCTTGTGTATGGTATCCCCGAATTCCGTCTGCCAAAGGATATCGTGCAGAAGGAAATTGACGGTCTTAAAACACTTGGCGTAACAATCTGCACAAACACCGTAATCGGCAGGACAATTACTGTTGACGAGCTTTTTGAGCAGGGATATGAAGCACTGTTTATCGGCTCAGGAGCAGGTCTGCCACGCTTTATGGGTATTCAGGGTGAAAACCTGAAGGGCGTTTACTCTGCTAATGAATTTTTGACAAGAACAAACCTTATGAAAGCATATAAAGAGGACTCCGACACACCTATTCAGCACGCTAAGAATGTTGCTGTAGTAGGCGGCGG
>JAZSHA010000153.1:0-3913 GCA_045533025.1 Oscillospiraceae bacterium | reverse complement strand
TCAGCATTTTTTCATTAGCCTCAAAGGAAGCGGTACGCCCGATTATTTCCTGTATTCCGTCAGCAACCTCAGGGTCGGTTTCATAGTAGCACTTGATTGAAAAAGCGGTAAGGTCGGGATATTTTCTCATCATCTCAACCTTTGCCTTTAAACCTCGGCGCATGATTTCAAAGAAGTCTTCTTCTTCAAAGCAGCCGAAATCGTGGAGGTACTGATATGTATTCTTAGTGCCGTGATTGATAAGGAAAAGATAAAGTTCACGCTTGTTTTTAAAATAGTGGAAAAGCAGGGATTTGCTTATTCCTGCCTCTGCGGCAATCTCGCTCATAGGGCTTTTCTTATAGCTGTTCTGTGAGAACACCCGATAGCCTGCATTGATTATGGCAAGCTGCTTTTCCTCGGGCAGGGAAAAGAATTTATCGTTCATATCTTACCTCCTGACTGTATCGGTCAATGCTATTATAATACCGTTGACCGATTTTGAGAAGACCCTTTTTGAAATTTTTTATTTTCTCTTGACAAATATTAAAATATATGCTAAGATAACATTGTTACGTAACGATGTTATGCGAGGTGAATATTGTGCCGCAGGATAAGGAAACCCGTGAAAAGCTTATTGAAAGTGCTAAAGCAGAGTTTATGGAAAAGGGATACAATAAGGCTTCTCTCCGTTCAATATGCGCGAAGGCAGGCGTTACAACGGGTGCACTGTATTTCTTCTTTGAGGATAAGGCTGACTTGTACAAAGCAATAATCGGGAAGCCTGTCGATGAGCTTTTTGAGATTATGCAGGCTCATTTTGATGAGGATGATGAAATCATTGCAAGCCCCGATTATGAGGTAGAGGATGACGATCACAGCGAGGTTGCCCAGAAGCTTATTCACCATATATACAGCAATTATGATGCCGCAATTCTTTTGCTTACGAAATCGCAGGGGTCGGAATACGAAAACATTGTTGATAGGATAGTTGATTTTACCGAAAGCAAAAGCGTTGAAATGATGGAGAAGATTGCTGAACAGAAAGGCAAAAAGAAAAAAGTCAACCGATATATGCTTCACCTTGTAATTCATCTTATTGTTGATTCTTTTGTGCACCTTGTTACACACGAACCTGACGAGAAAAAAGCACTTGCAAATATTAAAAAGGTGTTTAAAATGACTATGCATAACTGGACAGATACAGTTCTTGATTAAATAATAAACCGCCAAGGCGGTTTATTTTACAAGCATAACATAACAGTGTTATGTTATGTAAATTATACAGCTAAAGCCGAGAGGCTTTTTAAAATAACACAAACATAACATTGTTATGTTGATATGGAGGTAATAATATGTATCTTGAAATTAAAGATGTAAAGAAAAGCTATGGCAGCGACTCAAACTACATTCAGGTGCTCAAAGGTGTTACAACGGGACTTGAAAAAGGGCAGATGTGTGTAATTCAGGGCACAAGCGGAAGCGGCAAGTCAACGCTTCTCAACTGCATAGGCGGTCTTGACGAAATGGACAGCGGTTCGGTTAAAGTTGACGGCAAAGAGATTTTCGGTCTGAAATCTGATGCACTTTCTGATTATCGTCGTGATAATCTTGGCTTCATTTTTCAGTTCTACAACTTAGTTCCTAATCTGACGGTGCGTGAAAATATTCTTGTGTGCGAGTATCTTGCAGAAAATCCGCTTGATGTTGATGAGCTGCTTGAGACTCTTGGACTTACTGAGCATCAGAACAAGTTCCCGTCACAGCTTTCAGGCGGTCAGCAGCAGAGATGTGCGATTGCAAGAGCGCTGGTAAAAAATCCAAAGCTGCTTCTCTGTGACGAGCCAACAGGTGCGCTGGACAGCAAGACCTCTCGTGACATACTTGTGCTGCTTGAAAAAATCAATGAAAAATATGGTACAACAATGCTTATCGTAACCCACAACAATTCCATCAAAAATATGGTACATAAGGTTATCATTGTCAAGGATGGTCTTGTGAAAAAGGAATACCTTAATGAAACAAGAATTCCTGCGGCTGAACTGGAGGATTTGTAATGAACAAAGTGCTTAACAAAAGAATAGTTCGTGACCTGAGAGCAAATTTCGCACGTTATCTTGCGCTTTTGCTTATGATTATTGCAGGAATGTTCATTATCATTTCAATCGTAGGTGCGGCGGAAACAATTATTACCGGTACGAATGAACTTGTCATAGAAAATAAGGTTGAGGACGGTCAGTTCAGCGTGTTCCTGCCACTTACCGAAAAGCAGGAAAAAGAGCTCACTGACAGCGGTGCGACAATTGAAAAAATGTTTTCCGCTGATATGAAAATGGCTGATAATTCAACTCTGCGTCTTATGAAAGTCCGTGAGAAAATCAATCTTATTCAGCTTGATAATGGCGCATTGCCTACAAGAACAGGTGAAGCTGTAATTGAAAAGCGTTACAGCGAAGAACATAAAATTTCTATCGGCGACAGCGTTGAAATTGGCGGCGTAAATCTTACCGTGACAGGTATTGGAACTGTTCCCGAATATGACAGCCCTATGAATAAGCTTTCCGACACGGCAGTTGAAAGCAGTCTTTTCGGACTTGTATTTGTGACAGCGGAACAGTATGATGAAATTCTTGCAGCTACACCTGTTGTTGAGGATTATTGCTACGCTTACCGCCTTAATGATAAGCTTACACATAATGAATTGAAAGAAAAAATCAAGGCACTTGAATTTGATTACACCGAGGTCGAGGACAAATATTTCCGTGAAATGCTTGATGAAACTCTTGGAAGAAAAGAGGATTTGCAGGAGAGCATCGACAAGCTGAACAGCGGTGCAAAGAAGCTTTCCGAGGGAATAGCTTCGGCAGGACTTGCGGGTACGGAAATTCACAGCGGCTCGGTAGAATTATATGACGGAACAACCGAACTCAAGGAAGAAACCGACAAGCTTCTTGATGAATTGTTTGAGGTTGATATTGACAATCTTACTTCCTTCCTCAAGGCTGAGGATAACCCCCGTATCTTTGCCGCTGCTATTGACCTTGAAATGAACAAGACGGTGGGGCTTGCGGCAGGCGTAATCATAATGATTCTGTTTACATACGTGATTTCGGTTTTTGTTATCCATCAGATTCAGCGTGAAAGCAGTGTTATCGGCGCACTTTACGCTCTCGGTGCAAAGAAAAAGGATCTGATTCGCCACTACATAACCCTGCCGACAATAATATGCTTCGTGGGAGGACTTATCGGCTCAGCGCTTGGCTTCAGCAGTTTCGGTATCGAGTGGCAGATGGGGGACAGCTACAACTATTTTTCTATTCCCGCCCTTGAGCCTGTGCACCCCGCTTACCTGATTGTTTACGCGGTTGTAATGCCGCCTGTTATTTCGGTGATAGTGAATTACATCGTAATAAGCAGACGTCTTTCCCGTACAGCCTTGTCCCTTATCAGAAACGAGCAGAACATTTCTCACCGCAGTAAAATCAATCTCGGCAATATGGGATTTATCCGACGTTTTCAGATTCGTCAGATGCTCCGTGAAGCAAGAACGGGAGTAACCGTAATTTTCGGTATGTTCATCTGTCTGCTGGTATTTATGCTTGGTATGAACTGCTACGTGCTCTGTCAGAACATAAAGACGGAAAATGCCGAGGATACTAAGTTCGCCTATATGTACACCCTGAAATATCCGGAAGAAACTGCTCCCGCAAATGCGGAAGCGTGCTACACGGAAGCCTTGTCAATAACAGATATGGGTCACACTCTTGACGTGAACATCATCGGCATTGACGGCGACAACAAGTATTATCCCGCAAAGCCGCAGAAGGGCAAGAACAGTATTGTTGCCGCTTCTTCAACGGCACAGAAATACGGTCTTTCCGTCGGTGATAAGCTTATTTTAAGTGATACGGCTAACGATATGGACTATGCATTT
>JAZSHA010000052.1:0-3795 GCA_045533025.1 Oscillospiraceae bacterium | reverse complement strand
ACCCAGGCTTTGCAAGTCTCGGACGGAGAAGGGAAAGTGTCTTTTCAAGGTCAGACACGCCGTTTTCAGCGAACTTGATGTAGCCGGCTGGGTCGATAAAATCGAACTTGAGGAAAGCAGCAAGAACGATGCTGTTCAGGTATTCACCTCTTGAAGCAGCGTAGTCACGGCCTGCACGGTGCTCGAAAGCGTTCTTGATTTTTGTGAATTCCTTTTCAAGGGAGATATCAAGACCAAGCTCGGAAATGATGCCGTTGTAGCGTTCCTCGATAGCAGCAAATTCAGCTGCAAAATCGCCGCCCTCAGCAGCCTTTGCATAACAAGCGTAGAGCATATCGGTAACCTTGATATCCTCACTGAAGCGCTTACCCGGAGCAGAAGCAACAACAAAACGTCTGTCACGGTCAGCGAGAACAATATCCGCAACCTTTCTGAACTGATTAGCGTCAGCAAGAGAGCTTCCGCCGAACTTAACAACCTTGATACCCATAGAAAAACAACCTTTCAAATATATAATAAGTATGTATTACACTTTATTGTACAAATACCAGCATACACTATTATAAATAATTTCCCCCATTAAATCAATAGGTATATAAAACAAAAATATCAACGGAAACTGTGTCCGTTTGTGAAATACGACTGTATTTACACGGTGGACAAGATTTTAGAGCAGCCCTCTTTATCCTTTTCCACGCTTATTCCGCAGGGGATTACAGATTTAAGTTCGCTGACGTGAGAAATTATACCGATTGTACTTCTCTCAGAAGTTAATCCGCAGAGTATACCAACAGCCTCACGAAGCAACCCCGTATCCAGTGAGCCGAAGCCCTCGTCAATGAACATTGCCTCGATTTTTATTCCACCGCTTCTGCTCTGTGCAACTGAGGAAAGTCCCAGCGACAATGCCAGCGAAATCAGGAACTTTTCTCCTCCCGACAAATCCTTTACACCGTATCTTGCGCTTCCGTCAGCAGTAATCGTCTCGACCTCCAAATCAAGACCCTGCTTGCTGCGCATATCGTCCATATCGGACTTGATACAAAGTCGGAAACGTCCCCCGTGAACACCCGAAAGTATGTTGTTAGCCTCCTCAACCACAAGTCCCAGAATAATTCCCAGAATGTAGCGTGTGAAAGAAACACCCTTGCTACCCACCATAAATTTCGCATAGTTTGACAGCTTGTCATACTCCTCACGCCGCTTTTCGCTTTCTGCAAAACGTGCGGAGCAATCCTCAATAACCTTGTTTATACGCTGTAAATTCTGGCAAGCAAGGGAGTGCTCAGCCGAAAGCTTTGCAAACTCAGCCTGAGCCTTCTCCGCTTCACGTCGGATACTGTCAAGCTCAGGCTTTTCCCTGCCGTCAAGCTCAATTTTCAACTGACTTATGCGTCCATTCAGCGCGTGACGCTCCAACTCGTATCGCTCAGCCTGAGAAGAATATTGAACTGCAATATCGTCGGGAAGAAGTGCCTTTTTGTATTCCTCAGCTGTAGGAAATCCAGCCTGAGAAAGCTTGAAGGAGAAGCTTTTGTTTGCGCTGTCGAGATTTTTCTGCGCCGCAAAAACCTCCTCCTCAGCCTTTGCAAGAGCCTCGGCGGTTTTGATTTTATTGTTTTCGGCAAGCTTCATTGCATCATCAAACGCGGATTTTTCCTTCTCAAATTTTTCAATCTCCAACTTGATTTTCGCAACCCCAGCCTAGTAGGATACCGCATCGGGAAACCGCTTGTCAAGCTGATTTCTCAGCGTTTCCGTCTCCGCATCAGCCGCCGAAAGCTCGCTTTGCAGCTGGGATTTGCGCTGTGCGGCATCACTGATTTTATTTTTCACGTCCTCACGCTGAGCCGAAAGACCTGCAAGCTGTTCCTTGATTTTCGGCAGAAGCGCATTCTTCTTTTCAGCGGTTTCGGCTTCGTCAGTCACCCTTTTCAGCTCCTCAGCCGAGTAGCCGCAGTCCTCGATAACTTTCAGCATATTACCGATATGCTCCTCAGCCGCAGGAATTCGTGCCGCCTGCGCCTCAGCCTCGTTGTGCTTTTTCGCCGCCGCATCGTATGCTGACTCGAAAGTTGATTTTGCGCTTCTCACCGCCTCGGCTGTAACCGCTTCTCCCGAATTTTCCGCAGGACAGGGGTGCACCGTGCTTCCGCAGACGGGACAAGGCATACCCTCCTTCAGCGAAGACGAAAGCTCAGCGGCTGTGTTGGAAATGAATTGCTCGTAAAGCCTGTCATAGCTTTTCTCAGCCGTGTTTTTCTGCTCATCAAGCACAGCCGCTTCCCTTTTCAGCTTCTCAACTGCGCTCTTTATATCATCAAGTGCACGGCGGTAAACAAGAAGCTTTTTTTCCGCCTCAGCACCGCTTTCAAGGGATTTTTTCCTGCTGAGCAAATCGGGCAGAGCCGCCGCATATTTCTCACGGATTTCCGTCTGCTCCGCTTCATACTTTTCAATATCCGCAACAGTTTTTTTCTCAGCCTCGGCAAGAAGCAGACAGCTTTTTTCAGCGTCCATAAGCTCCCTTGCCGCCCTGCTTTTGCGGCTTTCGGCGGAGGAAATTCTCTCGTAAACTTGCTCCAGCCCCGACAGCACCGCAAGCTCGGAAAGCTGTTCCTTGTAAAGCTTCTCTCCATCGGCAATTGCCTTTGCCTTTTCGTTGACCAAAGCAAACTGCACTCCTGCGGCTTCTGCGGAATTTCGTGCCGAAGCAAGCTGAATTTTTCGTGCATCAAAATCTTCTGCCGCAGAAATTGTTTTCATGTATTCGGGACGAAGCTTCCCTGCCTCGGCGTTTTTCGCAAGGGCAGCCTTGATTTCAGCAATTTTTTCAGCGTTCTTATCCAGCTCGGTAAGCTGTTTTTCGTCACTTTCAAGTGCGCTGAATTTGCCACCCAGCACCTCCGCCGCTGTAAGCTTTTCACGGACAGCCGATAAATTCTTGTCAGCCTTTTCAGCCATTGGAGCAAGCGTTGACTTCTGCTCACTAAGGCTCTCAGCCTTTTGCTGAAGCTCTGCAATGCTCTCGGCATTTTCCGCCGCAAGAACAGCTTTAAGTGCTGTACTTTCATGCTCAATTTCGTTTTTCATCGCATTGGCTTTTTCGGAAAGCTTTGCGGAAATTTTAGTGTATTTGTCAGCCGCAAAAAGCGTGGATAGAGTAGCTTCTTTGTCCTCGCTTTTTGAGGTAAGCAGGCGCTCAAACTGCCCCTGAGGAAGAATTACAACCTGTCTGAACTGGTCAGCGGTAAGTCCCGTAATTCTCTCCGCCTCAGCATTTACCCTTGCCTGAGTGGGATTTTCAAATATCGCACGGAACTGCTCCTCTGCTTCTTCGTACACGAAACAATCCTGCCTGCTTTCTTCCTTTTTGCTTCGTGGAGTAATGCGGATTGAGCGTGTGAATTTGTACAGTCTGCCGCCTGAGCGGAAAGTGAATTCAACCTCCGTGGGAAGATTTTCAGCCGCAGGAAGTGCACAGCGGAAAGTTGAACGCCCGTCACCGCTGGACTTGCCGTACAGCGCATACATCATAGCGTCAAGGATAGCCGTCTTTCCCGACCCCGTTGCACCGTGAATAAGGAACAGGCTGTTCAGCTTCTCAAAATCTATCTCAACAGCGTCCGCATACGAAGCAAACGCCTGCATCTTCAATTTTATCGGCAGCATAGCAATCCTCCTTGTAAAATAAAGCATAATCTGACGGGATATTACAGAAACCCACTGGGGAAAACCTTTCTGAGGAAAGGTTCTTCCCCAGACCCCTTTCCAAAGACTTTTAGTCTAATTTTC
>JAZSHA010000217.1:0-2162 GCA_045533025.1 Oscillospiraceae bacterium | reverse complement strand
TTAATTCCATATTGGACTCCCAATAGGAAGTTAATGTACCAACATCCTTCCAGTAGCCATTAAACTCATACGCAAATACACGGTCGCCTCTCTGGTGGCAATATGGAATGATATGCTTACCAAAATCACAACCTGGCTGTTCAGAAAGTGTAATTAAAGCTTCTCTTAAAACTTTCCATGTAAAGATATAAATACCCATAGAAGCTAAATTGCTACGTGGGTTCTTTGGCTTTTCTTCAAAATCGATGATGTTGTTGTCATCATCTGTAATCATGATACCGAAACGGGAAGCTTCCTCGAGAGGAACGTCCTGAACAGCGATTGTAGCAACAGCGCCCTTTTCCTTGTGGAACTGGAGCATCTTGTTGTAGTCCATCTTGTAGATGTGGTCACCTGAAAGCATTACAACGTAATCAGGGTCATATCTGTCGATGAACGGAATGTTCTGATAGATAGCATTTGCAGTACCCTTGTACCATTCAGCGCCGAGAGCTGTCTGGTAAGGTGGGAGGCAGTGAGCACCGCCGTTGAGCTTGTCAAGGTCCCAAGGCTGGCCGTTGCCGATGTAGTCGTGAAGTGCGAGAGGCTGATACTGAGTAAGTACACCTACAGTATCAATACCTGAGTTTACGCAGTTGGAAAGAGGGAAGTCGATGATTCTGTACTTACCGCCGTAAGGAACAGCAGGCTTAGCCATATCGTGTGTGAGAGCGTACAGACGGCTTCCCTGACCGCCTGCAAGCAGCATTGCTACGCATTCTTTTTTTGTTTTATACATTCTCATATCCTCCTATATTTATGGGATTATTTATCAGTTTTGGGTTCCGCCTTTTTCTTTGACGGAGATTTTGTGGCTGGCTTTTTAGCCGCAGTGGATTTTGTACCCTTCGCCTCCTTTGCCGCACCTGTGGACTTGCTGCTCTTTGAAGCTGTCTTTGAAGAAGTCTTTGCAGAGGTCTTGGAAGAAGTTTTCTTTGATGCAGCCTTGGTGGTTGTCTTTTTATCAGCAGACGCATTAGCGTCGGGCTTTGCCTTAGGAGTACGTTTTTTCTTAGGTGTGCACTTGAAATACATTACGCTCATAGGCGGAATGTCAATAACGATGGACTGCTCATAGCCGTGCATAGAGTAATCTTCAGCCTTTACCTTGCCATTCTTTACAACGCCTGTACCGCCGTACTTTTCGTCATCTGTACAGAGAATCTGCTCGTAAGTTCCCTCATAAGGAACACCGATGCGGTAGTTGTCTCTGCCAACAGGGACGAAGTTACATACAGCAATGATTTCATTTCCGCTTCTGTCGATACGACGGAAGGAAATTATACTCTGCATATAGTCATCGTGGCAAATCCATGAGAAGCCTTCCCAGGACTCGTCATTTTCCCACAGCGGAGAATTTGCAAGATAAAGCTTGTTCAGGTCACGATTGAAGTCGAGAGTCTTGCGGTGTGTTTCGTAATCAAGAAGCAACCAGTCAAGACCCTGCTTGTAGTTCCACTCGATAACCTGAGCGAATTCCGTACCCATGAAGTTGAGCTTCTTGCCGGGGTGAGCAAACATATACGCAAGAAATGCACGGAGTGAAGCAAATTTTTCTTCCATGCTTCTGCCGCTCATCTTGTTGAACAAAGAAGCCTTGCCGTGAACAACCTCATCGTGAGAAATCGGAAGAATATAGTTTTCACTGAAGCTGTAGAAGAAGGAGAAAGTGAGCTTGCCGTGGTTGTTAGCACGGAAGATAGGGTCCATCTTCATATAGTCCAGCATATCGTTCATCCAGCCCATGTTCCACTTGAAGTTAAAGCCAAGACCACCAACATCGGCAGGCTTTGTAACAAGCGGCCAAGCTGTAGATTCTTCAGCAATCATAAGAATGTTGCCGCAGCGTCCGAAAACAGCAGTATTGAGCTTGCGGAGGAACTCGATAGCCTCGTAATTCTCGTTGCCGCCGTCCTTGTTTGGACGCCATCCACGGCGGTCATAGTCAAGATAGAGCATAGATGCTACAGCATCAACTCTCAGACCGACAATGTGGTATTTTTCAAGCCAGTAAACTGCGTTTGAAATCAGGAATGACTGAACCTCAGGGCTGCCGAAGTCGAATACTCTTGTACCCCACGAAGCGTGTTCCTACTTGAGTGGGTCAGTGTACTCATAGAGGC
>JAZSHA010000053.1:0-5594 GCA_045533025.1 Oscillospiraceae bacterium | reverse complement strand
AAGCCATATGAATACACACCCGAACAGCAAATGACGCTGGATAATATGGCTAAATATTTTGATTTCACAAACAGCAAGGATTACAAGGAAATGACAGCGAATGAGGACTTTACAGGAATGACGGATGCCGAGAAATACAAGGCAATCTATGAAAAGTATCAGCATTGCTACGGTGAAAATTTCCTTAATGCGTTTGCACTTATCCATAAAGTTGTGCCGAAGGATTATAACAAATATCATCGGATTATAGCCAGATTTGATGAAGAAATTGAGCAGGCATGCGGAAGTGACGCTGATTTCGAAAAAATCAGAGCAGAAGCACTTTATGGCAGTGACCTGAACAATTATCAAATTCGTGAGAAAATTCTTGATGAATATTATCACGAGGGTATGACTATTCGTGAATTTATCGATATGGCTAAGGAAATGAGCCTTTGCGGAGTAGGTGCAGGACTTTTAAGCTGTGCTGACCCATGCAGAGAGGTCGGTGGAGTTTTTTACGGATTTAATATCTTCACTGAAATGAAGTACGACAAATTTGCACTTCGTGAAGCTATACTTGATGATGAGGTTTCTGCTGAGTATCTTGGAAATATGCAGAGAATTTACGAAAGCAGAGTTGCAACAAACTGTTATTATCACCCTGAGTACGGAGCTGTTTTAAATCAGGTTACGGCGAAATTCTTAGGAGGTACATTATGATTACAGGAACTAATACCTATGGCTATGTCGGCTCACTCGACAGCAGCGGAAACATTATCGGTTATCGCAATAACTTCCGCAAGCTTGAAGAAACCGCTTTTGACAATAAAAGCTTCAAGGACACGCTGAGCATTTCGGCAAGTGTACAGAATATCGGTGTTGCTGACCTTTCAAAGCGTACTATTGGCGAGGAAGAGTATTACAAAACAGGCGACCCTACACAGGATATGTATATCCGAATGGGAATGGACTACAAGGCAAGCTGTTTTGATTTCCGTAACGCAGGTCAGTTTGCAAGTCTTACTGCCGAACAGGAGGCAAGCGGCTTTGAGGGAATGAACAATGCGGACAAGTACAAGGCTATTTATGAAAAATATCAGTATTGCTACGGTGAAAGCTTCCTTGACGCGGCAGCGATTGATTACGTTTCTCCACCACTTCCTTATGATAAGTATATGTCGGTAATACGTCAATTTAACGATGAAGTGAACAAAGCCTGCGGAGGTGCTACGGAAGCTAAAAAGGCACACAGAGAAGCACTTTACGGCGATATGAGCGATGTTGAAATCCGTGCGGAAATTATGGAAAGCTATTCCGATAACGGAAAAATCACTCAGCGTAATCTTTTCAAGGCGGCAAACGAAATGAGTCTTTGCGGAGTTGACGGAGGTCTGCGTGCGATGCTTAACCCTATCGGAAACCCGTTTGCTTACAGGGATTACGGCATTATGAACGACCCGACAATCGCTCGTGAAAATCAGCTTGATATGAGCGTTACAGCTGATTATATTGAAAAGCTGGAAAAGGTATATGAAAACAGATTGCTTTCAGGTGGATATGCAAATCCTGATATTGTGGAAGTGTTGGGACAGATTATGGCAGAATTCGCTTATTAATGTATAGAGTTGTTCATATTAGTTTAAAAAATTAATTGTAATCATAATTCTCGGAATAATTTCTTTTACTGCCTGCGGAAAATCATTTTCACAAATTTATTCAGATGAAACCGTTACACTTAACATCTGCGACATATCTGCGCTTAATACTTCACACAAACCAATTTTGGATTGATTTGGGATAGTTAACCGAGTATAAATATTGTCCCTATTTTCTCCGATGATGTTGATACAACAATATCATCGGAGTTTTTTCGATTAATCTGTGTAAATCTATTGACAAACCCATTCTACAGTTGTATAATAAAAATGTTATACAACTGTAGAATGGAGCAATACTATGAAATTCAGCGATAACGACTTTGCAGTAATGAACCTTATATGGGAAGCGGGCGAAATCCCTGCAATAGAAATTGCAGAACAGCTTGCCAAAGAAAAAGGCTGGAAAAAGCCTACTGTTTACACACTTCTTGACCGTCTTATCAAGAAAGGTGCAATCAAACGCACCGACCCTGATTACATCTGCACGGCTCTTGTGAAAAAGGAGGATGTCCGCACTGATGAAACCGAGGGTCTGCTTTCGAGGCTTTACAACGGCTCGGCAAAGCTTCTTGTTTCGGGCTTTATCAAGGACAAACGTCTTAGTGAAGATGAGCTGAAGGAGCTTCGTGAGCTTATAGATAAGATGAGCGATAATTAAGGCGGTGATTTTATGCTTGCAACAGTTATAACCTCGGCATTGCTTGCCCTTGCGGCAATAATTCTCCGTGCGGTGCTGGGAAAGAAAATGAACGGCAGAATTCTAATGCTTATGTGGGCTGTGGTGTTTCTGAAATTTGCCCTGCCGGTAAATATTCCGTCGGCAGTTTCCGTGATGAATTTTTTCACGCAGACTCAGACTGTAACCGACCTGCCGAGTGAAGAATATAGCGAGCCGATTGTTACTGCTCCTGTAGCTCAGCCTGACGTTACATATCACATTGACGTTGAAAGACCGCAGGTAGATGTTACTCCTACCCAAAGTGAAACAATATCACCACCCCCTGTCGAAACGGTGCAGGAAAAACCGCTGCCCGACGCAGAAGTAGTGTTGAAAACGGTGTACATTTCTATAACAGCAATTCTGTGCTCGGCAATCATAATCGCTTACATATTCTGTGCGGTAAGATTTTCACGGTTTGAAAAGATACAGAGCAGCTTATTGCAGGGTAACACAGATTTACGAAAAGGCAATATCGGCACACCTGCTGTATTCGGAATAATCCGCCCGAAAATTCTGCTTCCCTACAGCACGGATTTTACAGATGAAGTATCTCTCCGTCACATTCTTCTTCACGAAACAACCCACATCCGACATCGTGACCCACTGTGGAATGTGCTTACGCTTCTTATATGCGCTGTAAACTGGTACAATCCTTTCGTATGGATAAGCCGTGTGCTTTTCCTCAAGGACACGGAACGTTACTGTGACGAAACGGTTGTGGAAACAATCGGCACGGACAACAAAAAAGCTTATGCGGAAAGCCTGCTGAAATGTGCGGCAGAAAGAAGTCATATGCTTATGTTTGTTTCAGGCTTCGGCGAAAGCGATATAAAAAGCAGAATAAAAGCTGTAATGAGTATGAAGAAGGTTCGGACAGGCACGGTTATTGTGCTTGTTCTGCTGATAATAATTTCAGCGGCGGTTTTCGGCACGGGCAAAAGCCTTTCCGCTGAAATCACCCATTCGGATTTTATTCCCGCGGGAGAAAATCAGGTGTACAGCCAGATTGTCAATGGCAGCAACAGTGAAACAGCTACCATAAATCTTACTCTTGATAATGATTACGGCGATACAACTCCATCAAACTACTATCACTTCATACTTGATTTTGACAGCGAGGAATACACCCTCGGTGATGCACACGCAACCTTTGACATCAAGGGGCTGTCCAAATACAGGCTTATTCCCAATGAGCCTGTGGAAAATCAGTCCGAAGCAATTATTGAAGCTGACTTCGACAAGGAAAAGTATGATATTGAGCTTGCGCTGTATTTTGATTTTCAGCAGGAAACAAGCCTTGATGTAGCGGTTACATACGAGCTGAAAAAGGGCTTGTTTACTGTGGGTGAATACACGATGCAGGTACACTATGACCCTGCACATTCGGGTCTTGATTATTTCAGCTATTCCGAAACAATTGACAACTTCAATAGTTTGATGGAAGACCTTGACTTGATGGGAGAGCTTGCCGCAAAAATGGAAATGACTCAGACTGATGAGGGTTACGTAATACGTAACATAGACGGCAAAACGGATATGTATTTTCTGCTGACAGACAGCAATACAGATATATTCACTGTACGCAAGGGCGACAAAGAGAAAGTATTTGACACCGATTTCGGAGGTATTTATCCTCCTCGTACCTTGTTTTACATTTACGATCTCAACAATGACGGTGTAAATGATGCAGCAATTATAAGGTCGTATTCGGGAACAATGGTGCTTGATAACAGCATTATTGTAATTGACGGTGCAACCCTTGACGAAATCAAAATTGATACTGCCGCCGAGGACAAGCTTGCGGAAAGCTTTCAAGTAACGCAAATCAACCGCAGTAAATTTACCGTTTCCTACAATGGCAAGGAGCACGATTTTATCTCCTCATATCAGCTTGAAAATAACGCTGAAACTAATGATGACGGCACAGTCAATTTCGGCGGCGGAACAAAATACAACGCAGAAAACGGAGTGCTGTACGGCAATCGTGCTATAACGATCCGTGACGAAAAACACGGTCCTGCAAGCACTCAGGTAATATGCAATGCTAAAATCGAATACAAGTTTAAAGATGGTGTTCTCGTGCCCACGGGAAATGTCGCATTTTCGGGTGATACGGATTACCGCTATCGTGCGCAAAGATCACACGATATTGTGTGGACATATCGTATAGAGGGCTACAACGAGCCGTATAATTTACAGCTTGTTCGTGTTGAGGAGCTTGAGTCTGATAACCCCGATGAGGTAACAGGCAGCTTTGCGCTGCGTCTTATGAAGTACGAAAGCTTTGTTTCCTGGTGCCCTTTTGAAAATTTCAATGTATTTTCATTCAGACCTGAACTGATGGACGATATGTTTATCCACAACACCGAGAATACAGGCACGCACCCGGGACTCGTATTCTTCCGACAGAAAAATGACGACGGACTTTATACTGTTTCCGCCTATATGGCAGACGGCGACGAGGAGCTTTATCCCGTGAAATTCAGATACGAGGACGGCAGCTACACCGAAACTATTCAGGCGAGCGAGAATTTCACTGATGCAACGGGCGGACAATATTTCTACGATAGCTATGTAAAGCCAAACGGTGTTGAAATTATCCGCCGTTACCCCTATGCTTATGACGGAAGCACAATGGTTGTGAGCATTGTTGAGCTGACAACTGAGCGTGCGCTTGACCAGCTTACATTTGCCACAGCTAAGCAGGGGGATTTTGTTTACACAACTGAATTTCAGGATAAGAAAAAAATTTATTATCCTCTTGTTGACGGCAGCTATTATGATGTAACGCGGATTTTCGCCAACATTCAGAAGGCTCTGCGCTTTGCAAAAAGCACCGAAGCTGTATCCGCAATGTACAGCCCCATTACAACAGCCTTTTACTGCGGCGGTGAGTATTATCTCTTTGAGCTTGCAAGCAATACAAACGTCCTTCATTTCAAAATGGGAGATGTTAACGAATATTACCTTCTCACCGACATGGAGCGTGAAGCATACCTTTCGGCAATTGAAATAACACGAGGCGGTGCTGTCGATTATATTGCCCAGACCTTTGCAAATCAGCTTGACAACAATGACAGAAGTATGAGCCTTATGGACGCACTTGTTGCAAACGAGGCGTACTACACTGTAAACGGCGAGAAACATTACGCTGATCCGCCGTCAAGCTGGGAAATTTTCAAAAACGTCAGTGTAATTTCCGACGTTGATATTACTCTTGCTGATGAGTATCC
>JAZSHA010000207.1:0-3415 GCA_045533025.1 Oscillospiraceae bacterium | reverse complement strand
CACGGTTGCACGTCAAAGCACGGTGCTTGAGATAGTAAAAAAGAGAAGACATTATGAAAAAAGCTGTTTTTTCCATCGTATGGCTTATTTGGAAACAAGCTTCTGCAAACGTGAGAACGGTCCTGATTATACAAGAAACATTGACACAGCTCTTATTAGAGAGCAATGGAGCTATCGTTACAGCACAGCTGTGGAAACACGTCTTATTGACCTTTCGGTTTATGGCGGAAGTATTGAAACTATATGCAGAAATTTGCTCAAGGATGGCTTTGAAAAGATACAGTCGGCAGAAGACAGCGGCATTTTCCTGCTGCACCTTTTCACACTCGGTTTTTCCGAAGCGGCTGACAAATTCATCGGACAGATTTACGATATCGTGCGGGACGATATGGATTTTGTTTCGCAATGCAGATTTATGTATAATCTGAACAGGTTGATTATTTTACAGAAGCACACTCTAGGTCAGGCTGATAACACGGTTTCTGAACTGATGAAAATTTCCTTTGAAACAGCACTTTGCAGATTTGAAGATATACGAGATGCTAAAGGTGAGGTATGCAATGATATCTGCGAGGGAATACGTCAGATGTACTCGATAGCGTCGGAATATCCGATGTTTTGCGATAAGGGGCTTCTTATTAAGTGCATTGAAGAAGCAGCTGCCGACACAGGCACGTCACCTCAGATATACGGTGTATGTGTTGCACTTTGCGGAAAAGAGGGACGTATTTCCGAAGACGAATATGGTGAAGCGGTATGTGTTTATCTGCTTTCGGCTGAATCTGCTGACAGTGCTGAATTCCTTGCAGGAGTTATTTCTGCGGGACGTGACATTGTTATGACAAGCCGTTCTGTACTTGAAAGCATTGACAAGGCCATAAGACGTATGGATGATGATAAATTCAAAGCGATGCTCCCTCGTTTCAGGGGTGCATTTACAGCCTTCCTTCCGTCCGAAACCGCCCGCATAAGCAAGAACGTTGCTGAACTTTACGGCACACGCGAGGAAGTGCTTACAGGAAGTGACGTTTTCAGTGCGGATGAAATAATCCGTGCGGCAGAGTGTGACAGCAAAGCAAGAAAAATTATGGAGAAATGGGGGCTGTTCATTGACTGAGGATATGGAAATGCTGTCACGATGGCGGCTTATACTGGGTCAGTTTGCGGAAGAAAAGCTCCCTCTTGACGGAAGTTACGCAGAAACCGAGGATGCGCTTGCTTTTCTCTATGACAGAGAATATTCAGGCGGACGAGGTATAAGAAGCGATGGCAGCGGAGGACGTGGTGCATCTGTTTTCTCTGTACCCGAATGGCTTGGAAAGGTCAAGAAGCTTTTCCCGAAAAGTGCGGCAGAAATAATGCAGAAGGACGCTCTTAATAAATACGGAATTGATGAGATGCTGACTAATTCAGAAATTCTCAAAAACCTTGAACCTGATATTACGCTGCTTGGAAAACTGCTTTCGTTCAGAAATATAATTCCTCAGAATGTACGAAAGCAGGCTGATGATGTTATCAGACGTGCGGCAGAAGAAATTTCAAAGAAGCTTGAGGTTGCGATACGCAGAAGCTTTTACGGCAAGAAGCTTTCAAGCACGCAGTCATACTACAAGGTTTACAGAAACTTTGATTTTAAAAAAACTATTGAAAGAAATCTTAAAAACTACAGCAAGGAGTATGGCACAATTATCCCACGCAGGCTGTATTTCAGCAACACGGTCAAGCGTTATAATCCGTGGGATATTATCATACTTGCCGACCAGAGCGGAAGTATGTGCAATTCGGTTATTTACACATCGGTAATGGCAAGTATTTTCGCAAAGCTGCCGTTTCTGCGCACGAAGCTTGCTGTTTTTGACACAGCTATTGCTGATTTGAGCGAACATACATCCAGTGCTACAGACATTCTGATGAGGGTTCAGCTTGGAGGAGGCACAGACATTTACAAGGCGCTTTGTTACGGCGAAAGTCTTATGACTGCACCTGCAAAGACAATTGTTATTCTGATTACCGACCTTTACGAGGGCGGCGACATTCGCAGAGTATACAGAAAATGCAAGGATATACTTGAAAGCGGCGCAAAACTTATTGTTCTGCCCGCGCTTGATTATGAAAGTGAGCCGTGCTACAACCGTCCTGCGGCTAAATATATTGCAGGGATGGGTGCAGACGTTGCGGCAATAACCCCTGAGGAGCTGGCTGAATGGATAGGAAATATAATATCATAGCCGATAACGCCGCCGAGGCTTATGCGCGCAGAATAGGCGGACAATTTACCGAAGAAAAGCTTGTTGCCGCTTCCAACAAGGGCACCTACAAGCGTGCACTGAAGGACATTGAAGCGTGTGAAATAAAGCTTGAGGCATCAGGAAGTTTTTTGAAAGTTATACTTCCTGACGCTGAAATTTCGATGTGTGGCGAATTGGCAAGCTGCAAATGCAGCTGTCCTTCCAAAACCATATGCAGGCACATTATTGCAGCGGCTATTGCAGTGTCCGTTTTTTCTGATGGTAATGAGGACGGCGTTGAAGAAAATGCAGAAACTGATATTCCAAAACCATCTGCACAAGATAAACAGACTTCCGAAGAAATTAAAGCTGATGAAAAATATCTTGATGAAGTTATGAAAACAATGACGGGTATCCTCGCAAAAGGAATTATCAGCTGTACAAAAAATGACTCGGAAATCTTGTCACGGCTTTCTCTTACAGCACCAACCGTACACAGAAAAATAGGGCGGCTTTGCAGAAGTGCGGCGGAAGATATTGAGCTTATGCTTGAAAAGAAAGCAGGCTTCAATCAGCTTACAGCGGCAATGAGAATTTGCAGGATATACAATACTGCGGAGGCTTCTCTCAAAGAGCAGGGGAAGGCTTTGCTTTTTTCGGGGAATGAATATGAAAATATCGGCAGACGTGATTTTATTTGTCTTGGTGTTTACCCGTACAGAAGCAAATCAGGTTTTGCGGGGCTCACGGGCGTTCACATTTCCGATGAGGAGGATTGAGCTTGACTGCAAAAATAAGCTGTAAACAGTTTCTTATACTGCTTCTTATATGCCGTATCTTTACGCTGATGACATTTGTTCCCCTTGCTTCAGAGGGGTATTCCTTCACGTCACAGATAGCGGCTGTGCTGATTTCAACGGCGATACAGGCGGTGCTTGTTATACCTGTGATTCTGTTCAACAGGCTTTGCCCCGACACTACCGTCACCGCCGCAATAAAGGATAAAAACAAGGCGGCAGGTATCATTCCCGCCGCTTTATATCTGATATTCTTTCTTGCACATTCCGTAAACTGTACCATACATTTTATGGAGTTTTTAAGAAGCAGATTTTTTTACGGCGCAGGTGCGGCAATAATGCTTGCGGTCTTTGCGGCGGCGTGCGTTTACTGTGCCTACTGCGGCATTG
>JAZSHA010000251.1:0-4041 GCA_045533025.1 Oscillospiraceae bacterium | reverse complement strand
GGTGTAGACTTCTTGGAGCCTCTGAAACCGAGTCCGCCAGCGGAAGCCCAGGAAATTGCGTTACCCTGAATATCAGTGATAGTTACGATTGTGTTGTTGAAAGTGGACTGGATATGAACAGCGCCATTTTCAATGTTCTTACGTTCACGACGACGTCTAACAACGGTCTTCTTACCCTTAACCTGTGCCATTGTTCATTTCCCTCCTTACTTCTTCTTATTAGCGATTGTCTTAACAGGACCCTTACGAGTTCTTGCGTTTGTCTTAGTTCTCTGACCTCTTACTGGAAGGCCCTTTCTGTGACGAACGCCTCTGTAACAACCGATTTCAACCAGTCTCTTGATGTTGAGTGCAACATGTCTTCTGAGGTCACCCTCTACTTCAAAGTTGTGGTCAATGTAATCACGGAGCTTAGCTACATCATCATCGGAGAGGTCCTTAACTCTGATATCAGGGTTAACACCTGTGTTTGCGAGGATGATTTCAGCAGATTTACGACCGATACCGTAGATGTAAGTGAGACCGATTTCGACTCTCTTATTCTTAGGAAGGTCAACGCCTGCAATACGTGCCATTTACAATACACCTCCATATTGGATTTGAATACGAATTTTGTTTATCAGCCCTGACGCTGCTTGTGCTTAGGGTTTTCGCAGATAATCATAATCTTGCCTTTTCTTTTGATAACCTTGCATTTTTCGCAGATAGGCTTAACTGAAGGTCTAACTTTCATTAAAATTACCGCCTTTCTGATTGAATAACTTTATTACTTCGCTCTCCAAGTAATTCTGCCCTTTGTGAGGTCATATGGTGACATCTCAACTGTTACCTTATCGCCCGGAACTATTCTGATATAGTTCATTCTCAGCTTACCGGAAACGTGAGCAAGAATTTTGTGTCCGTTTGCAAGTTCAACTTGAAACATTGCATTAGGCAGAGCTTCTATGACTGTACCCTCAATCTCAATAACATCTTCCTTAGACAAGTGAATGCCTCCTTTGGATATTTCGATTTCGGCAGGACTTACTCATTTCCCGTGTATTCACGCAGGAAGCTTCTCAGTCCTTTGTCTGTCAGATTGTCAAGCTGTATCTCAGCCTTGGTGAAAGCAACGTGCTTGATGTTCTTCTTTTTCGGAGCAGCGAGCTTACGCTCCTTGCCGTCCGCAAGATAAACAAAGCCATCCTTTACGGAAGTAACCGCCATAAAGCGTCCTTCCTCTCTTCCAGCCTTAGCCCTGACAATCATTCCGGGTTTTGCCTCCACAGCTTTACCCTCCTTAAATTGTAGGCTTTGTAAGAATTACAGGCCCGTCGGGTGTAACTGCGATTGAATGCTCGAAGTGAGCAGAAAGTGAGCCTGACTTGGTCAGTACGGTCCAGCCGTCGGGAAGGATTTTTACGTCCTCACCTACCGCATTAATCATCGGCTCGATAGCGATTGTCATTCCCGCAACCAGTCTTGGTCCGTGACCTGCCTTTCCGAAATTCGGAACCTCAGGTGACTCATGGAGCTGTCTGCCCAGACCGTGACCGATAAACTTCTTGACAACGCCGTATCCATAAGATTCACAGTGCTCCTGAACCGCGTGACCGATATCACCGATTCGGTTTCCTGCGATTGCCTGTTCAATTCCCTTGTACAGGCTTTCCTCAGTAACCTTAAGAAGCTGCTGTGCCTCTTCTGAAATTTTACCTACGGCAAAGGTATAAGCGGTATCTCCGTGGAAGCCGTCAATATATGCTCCCACATCGATGCTGACAATGTCACCCTCCTGAATTCTCACCTTTTTGGAAGGAATTCCGTGGATAACCTGATTATTGATGCTGATGCAAGCGGAAGCGGGGAACCCGCCGTATCCTAAGAAGGAAGGCTTTGCACCGTTCTTGACAATGTAATCGTGGATTATCTTGTCAAGCTCAAAGGTTGTCATACCGACTTTTATAGACCTGCCGCCGAAGTGGAGAGCGTTGCCTGCAATAATGCCTGCTTTGCGCATTTTCTCCAGCTCGGATTTGGATTTTACACTAATCATTTTATCACGCTTTTCTTATGCATTTACTGCCTTGAGAACGAGAGCGGAAGTATCCTTAACCTCGTCCTGACCCTCAACCTTTACAAGCTTGCCTCTTTCATCATAGAAAGCAGCGAGAGGAGCAGTCTGCTCGTGATATGTGCGGAGTCTTTCGATAACTGTTTCAGGAGCGTCGTCCTTACGCTGTACAGCATTTCCGTCGCACTTATCGCACTTGCCCTCAACCTTAGGAGGGTTGAATTCGATGTGGTAGGAAGCGCCGCACTTGTCGCAAACGCGTCTGCCTGAGAGTCTGCCCTGGATAGTTTCATCAGCAACCTCAATGGAGATTACCTTGTCGATGTTGATACCCATAGCTTCGAGAGCCTCAGCCTGTGGAACAGTTCTTGGGAAACCGTCCAGAATATAACCGTTCTTGCAGTCGTCCTCAGCAATTCTGTCCTTGAGAATACCGATTACAACTTCATCGGGAACGAGAGCACCGCTCTCCATGAAACTTTTAGCCTTAAGACCGCATTCTGTGCCGTTCTTAACAGCCTCACGCAGAATGTTTCCTGTAGAAATCTGTGGGATACCAAGCTTTTCGCTGATAACCTCAGCCTGTGTACCCTTGCCTGCGCCAGGAGCGCCCAATAAAATCAGGTTCATATTTATATCCTCCAATCAAGTTTCATTTAACGGTTTGTTTTTATTCAAGGAAGCCCTTGTGATGACGCATCATCATCTGGGACTCCAGAGTTCTTACTGTTTCCAGAACAACGCTTACAACGATGAGGATTGAAGTACCGCCCATCGACACACCCAGCTGCGGGAACGCCATACTGAGAAAAATAGGAAGTATAGCAATTACGCCGAGGAAGAACGCACCAACAAGAGTAATCTTGTTAAGAATTCTCTGAATGTAGTCGCTTGTAGGCTTACCGGGACGGATACCCGGAATACCGCCATTGCTCTGACGGAGGTTGTTAGCAATCTCAATCGGATTGTACTGCATTGAAACATAGAAGTAGTTGAATGCAATAATCAGCACGAAGTAAACTACAGCATACCATGGGCTGTTATAGCTGAAGAAATTGATGAAGCCCGCATAGAACTTCTCACCGAAGGTTTCAGGATTTACAGCAGGAGCCTTGAACATTGCGATTGTAGAAGGCAGTGACATAATAGCCATTGCGAAGATGATTGGCATAACGCCGCTCATTGCAATCTTAATCGGAATGTGAGTGCTCTGACCGCCGTACTGCTTTCTTCCCACAACACGCTTAGCATACTGAATAGGAATACGTCTTTCAGACTCGTTCATGAACACGATGAAACCAATCATTACAACAAACATAACAAGGATAAACGGAATAGCGATATACATTGTCTTGTTTGTAGAAGCGTTTACAAACATATTCATAATAGCAGTAGGACCTCTTGAAACGATACCTGCAAAAAGAATCATGGAAATACCGTTGCCGATACCTCTTTCATTGATTCTGTTGCCCAGCCATACAACAAGGCTTGCGCCCGCTGTGAATGCCAGAACAATTACTGCAGCAGTAAATACGCCCTTAAAGCCGCCTGTGTACTGGAGCGCACCGTTGTTTCTCAGCGTTAAGTAGTACGCATAGGACATAATAAGTGCAATTGCCAGCGCCACAAAGCTTGAGATTTTCTGAAGCTTCTTTCTACCTGACTCGCCTTCCTTCTGGAGATTTTCCAGCGGAGGAAGAGCATAAGTCAGAAGCTGAACAATAATAGAAGCGTTGATATACGGCTGAATTGCAAGTGAGAACAATGTAGCCTGTGAAAGCGCACCACCCGAAAGTGTGTTCATATAGCTGAGGAAGTTTCCTTCAGCGAACATACCTGCAATTGCTTCCGGATTTACAAACGGTACCGGAACGTGACAGCCGATTCTGAATACGAGAATGATGAGTAATGTGTAAAGGATTTTATTCCTTAACTCCGGAACCTTCCAAGCATTAACGAAGGTCTTCAGCACATTACATCACCTCAGC
>JAZSHA010000154.1:0-8407 GCA_045533025.1 Oscillospiraceae bacterium | reverse complement strand
CGGAAAAAGTATGTTTAGTATATGTTCGATAATAGTGTTTTTTTCATCGGTTATATGTATTGGTGAGAAAACAGGGGTGATTTCTTCTGTTGCCAATATCGTTGATAAGTATACATATTTGAATTATTCAGATAGTATGTCAGCTGTTAAATCAATCATTGAGATAAGTAATATATCAGGCTTTAAAGCTGATAAATCATTAATTCCGTTTATTACTGGATTGCTTTCTTTCGGAGGAATCTGTGTTGTAATCCAGATTAAAGGTATTGTAAATATTTTGCCGATAAAAAAATTTGTTGTTTTCAGGATATTATCAATGCTTTTATCATATTTAATATGTAAAATTATATGTATGGTGATGTTTGGTAATATTATTATGACAAACTCATCTGCTCAATTGGCACATAGTCAAAACTCACCAATTCAGACGCTATTTTTGTTAATTATGACAATTTTATTTTTATTGAAATTTTCTATAGAAAAAAACAGAAAAATGTGATATAATAAACAAAATAAATCTTTTGCAAGAAAGGATTGTTATTATGGCAAAAAAGAAATATTTCGGTAATGATATTCCGCCTCAGTGTCAATACTGTAATTTCGGTACTCGAGCTAAAGATGGCGGCAAGGTTCTTTGTGAAAAAAGAGGTCTCGTAAACGGTGATTCTTCTTGTCCAAAATATATTTATTCTCCTTTGAAGAGAATTCCTGTTAAGCAGCTCCACATTCCCGGAAATTTTGATGATGAATAAAAATCAGCCTGTGAAATACTAGTTTCGCAGGCTTTTTTCATATTCTGTTATATCGTCAGCTATTTTTTTGAAAATTGGTCCTGCGGAGGTGTTACCAGATATACCTCCTTCAACCAACACCGTTACTGCATATTTGGGACTGTAGGACGGAAAGTATCCTGTAAACCAGCAATTGTATATTTCACTACCATTTGCATCATACCAGCCTGTTTGGGCAGTTGATGTCTTCCCTGCTGCAATTGTTTTATTTGGTTCTGCTAATGAATTTTCAGCACGAACTGTTTTAATCATAAAGGATTTTAATTTAGAAGTGGTTTTATAGGATAACACACGTTCTCCGACTGTTATAGGATTATATATAATTGTGCCGTCCTGTTCCCGTATTCCTTTTATGAGTGATGGCTGATTTATAATTCCATCATTGGCAATTGCAGCTGTCATACGGCATATTTGAAGTGGTGTAGCTGAAAGCATACCCTGACCAAAGGACATATTTGCACATTCGGCAGGAACAGCAATATCCTTGGCGCTTTGAAGATGTCCTGCGACAGAAATAATATCGTCACACAAAATTATTTCTTCACCGAAACCTAATGAAGATGCTAAGTCAATATATTTTTCTTTGTCAAGATATTCGCTTAGTGCAATAAAATAGGTATTGCAAGAACAAACGATAGCTTCATTCATATCTATTTCTCCATGTCCGCCCCATTTATGACAGTTAAATACCTGACCACTTACATTAATAGAACCTGTACAGGTGTATGTGAATTCACTGCTTATTCCTTGCTCTAAAGCGGCTGCTGATGTAACAAGCTTGAATATGGAGCCTACGCTGTATGCTGACATCGCACGGTTTAGGAATGGCGAATTATTATGGTTTATATATTCGGATAAATTATTTATGTCATAATTGGGATAGCTCATACTTGCTTTGATTTCACCTGTTTTTATATCCATAACGACAACAGCTCCGCTTTGTGCTGATGATGTTTTAAACGCAGTCTCACACATTTGCTGGATATTTTTATCAAGTGTAGTGATGATGCCGGCTGTTGAGTTTTCTGAAATTACAGTTTGGTGTTCAAGACCGTTCAAAACTTCACCTACTGCATCTACTTGAAAAGTAACCGAATTATTTACAGCATTTTCTCTCAAAAAATCATTATAGCTTTTTTCTATGCCGCATACACCTTGATTATCTGATGAGTATCCGATTATATGAGGAGCAAGCTGCTCAGAAGAATTTCTTACTGCTGATTTAAAAATCAAAGTGCCGATTTCGGCGTTAAGAGCTTCTTTTTTCACTTCGCATAAAAACGGAAGCTTTCCTTTTATTCCATTGTAATATGTTTCTGTGTCGACAAGGTATGGCTGTAGTTTAATAGAACTAATATGGTTAGGTATAACTACAGCGTTGTATCTTTCGGAGCAGTTTACGAGAGATAACATTTTGCAGTCATATATTTCGGCATATTTTTCTATAGATGTTATTGTATATGTTCCTTTATTTGCCGCTGCAGCAGATACTTTTTCATCATTAATAATCATTATAAGCTTTATTGTAATAATAACAGCTGCCATAGATAACAATAAAGCTGTTGTGTATATTTGTTTCAAAAGAAAACACCTCACGATTAGTATTGACATAATCGTGAGGTGTTATTAATTTACATAAGATTATTTTTGATTTTTGCAGCTGTAAGTGTATTTTTCATAAGCATTGCTATAGTCATAGGACCAACTCCGCCTGGAACAGGTGTTATGTATCCTGCCTTATCAAAGCAAGCGTTGTAGTCCACATCGCCGCAGAGTTTACCGTTTTCATCACGGTTCATACCAACGTCGATTACTACGGCTCCCTCCTTAACCATATCAGGAGTTACAAATTTTGCCTTTCCTACTGCAGCAACAAGAATATCAGCTCTGCCGCAGATTTCAGCAAGGTTCTTTGTTCTAGAATGACAGATTGTAACTGTACCGTGCTTATGAAGAAGAAGCATTGCCATTGGCTTGCCTACGATATTGCTTCTGCCGATTACAACACATTCCTTACCACATACATCTACGCCTGTTTCAGCGATAAGCTCCATAACACCTGCAGGAGTACAAGGAAGGAAGCTGAAATCGCCAATCATAATATGGCCTACATTTGCAGGATGGAATGCATCAACGTCCTTTTCTGGAAGTATTGCATTGATAATAGCATTTTCATCAATTTGTTTAGGAAGAGGAAGCTGAACAAGGATGCCATTTACTTTATCATCATTGTTGAGTTTGTTTACAAGTTCAAGAAGTTCGTCCTGTGTTGTTTCTTCGGGAAGTGCATACTCGTAAGAAGTAAATCCAACCTCTTCGCAAGCTTTTTTCTTGTTGTTAACATAAACTCTTGAAGCAGAATTGTTGCCTACAATTACAACTGCAAGACCTACTTCAATTCCCTTTTCTTTGAGTTCGTCAACTTCAGCACGAACCTGAGCCTTTACCTTAGCGGATATAGCCTTTCCATCAATTATCTGAGCCATTTTCTTTTTCCTCCATTTCAGTATTTTCTTCATCAATAAGTTTATCTTCGGGTTTTAATTCTTCATTGTCAATTTTGGACTTTTTCTTTGCAGCACGTTTTTCCTCTGCAAGTTTGTATTTTTCCTCAGTTTCAGCGATAAGCTGTTTAGATTCTTCGGTATCTTTGTAGAATACATATTCTCCGTCAATTCGGATTTTATTTCTCATATAGATAATTACAGCGATTGATGCAACAACGCAAATTCCTGCAACAAGCTGTGAGACTCTCAAGTGACCAATCATTAGGCTGTCGGTTCTCAGACCCTCGATAAACATTCTTCCGAGTCCGTACCAGCCAAGATAAATGAGGAATAATTCTCCATCGAACTTGCGGTGCTTAGAATAAAAATGTAATAATATAAATCCTGTCAAACACCATAAAGATTCATATAAAAAGCAAGGGTGCACGGGTTGCATAGGGTCAACAGTTACGCCTGTCAGCTCAAAAATCTGACTTGCTTCAGCTGTAAGTTCAGCTTGAATTCGTGGGCTTGTCATTCCCCATGGTAGAGTTGTATTGCTTCCGTAACATTCGTGATTGAAGAAATTTCCCCATCTGCCGAAAGCCTGTCCTATAAGAAAGCCCATACCAACCAAATCCATAAGCGGCATAAAACGTACTTTATTTATTTTGGCTGCTATAAAACCAATAACGACTGCGCCTATTATTCCACCGTAAATTGCAAGTCCGCCGTCACGCACCATTAAAATTGATACCAAATCGTCTTTAAAGCTGTCCCAGGACATTATTACATAGTAGAGACGTGCACAGATTACTGCGCCGATAAATCCTGCAAAAACAACATTTGTTGCTCTGTCATCATCAATGCCGAAGCTTTTCATTTTTTTAAAGCAATAAACTACTGCAAAAAGAAGTCCCAGCATAATGAGCAGCCCATACCATTTGATTTCAAATCCGAAAATTGTAAATGCTGTGCTGTATACAGGCAATTCTATATTCAATTTTGGAAAAGAAATTGTGTTCCATTCAGCGTTTGTCAATGGTTATTCCTCCTTATCAAGCGGCTCAATTATTGAAAGAGTAACATTTTCAGTATTGAACTGCTTTTCAAGGCGCTTTTGTACGTCTTCAAATTTTACAGCTGCAACCGTTTCGATAACGTCAAATGCAGAAAGTTTTTCCATTCCTGCATTAAGCATAATAGTAGCTATTGCTTCTGCATCGTTGAGGTCACGGATCAATGCACCATAGTACGATTTTTTGATTATATTGAAGCGTTCTTCATCAAGACATTCTTTTTTGCAACGGTTAATTTCTTCGATGATTTTATCTCTTACAGTTCTTGGAGTTCTTGATTCGCCGGCAAAGATAGAACAGAAATAACCGTCACCCATAAATACTTCTGATGAGAAGGAAGAATTGATAAGCCCATCATCATAGAGCTTTTTGTAAAAATCTGAGCTTTCATCAGCAAGCAATGAGAGAACAAAATTGGTTTCGATTTCTGCTTTGACAGCATCAAGTCCCTTTTCGGGCTTAGCCTTAAATCCAACATGGAACATAGGCATTGAAATTTCAAGCTTCTGAGTTACTTCGTGCTTATATACAGTTTCAGGCTCTTCCTCAAATGCTGTAATGAGTTCAGGATTTTCGTTATTTTTAAGGAGTCTGTCGCACATTTCAAGAACCTTATCTTCATCAACGTTACCTGCGATGCTTAAAACCATATTATTAAGATTGTAAAATGTATAGTAGCACTTATAGAGCAGGTCAGCATTGATTTCGGCAATACTTTCAACTGTACCTGCAATATCAATTTTTACAGGGTGATTATGGTACAGACCGCCAAGCATATTGAAAAATACACGCCAGCCTGCGTTATCGTCATACATACGGATTTCCTGACCAATGATTCCCTGCTCCTTCTGAACGGTTTCTTCTGTGAAATATGGGTTTTGGACAAAGCTTAATAGAATTTCAAGGGACTCATAGACATTATCGGTACAGCTAAAAAGGTAAGCAGTTTTATCAAATGATGTATATGCATTTGCGGAAGCACCTGTTTTTGCGTAAAGCTTAAATACGTCGCAGTCCTCATTTTCAAAAAGCTTATGTTCAAGGTAGTGAGCAATACCATTGGGGACGGTTATGAAGTCAGGTTCGTTTTTGGTTTTGAATTTAGTATTTATCGAACCATATTTAGTGCCAAATAAAGCGTGGGTTGTGCTGTAATTTTCCATTTTCCAAATGAAAATATCAAGTCCTGTAGGGTGCTTTACATAGGTATATTGCTCACCTGTACGTTCATTTTTTATAATTTGTTTTTCCATTACTCAGCACTCTCCTTTCCTGAGAGAATATAAACTGTATCAAGCTTCAAAGATTTTGCTGCTTCTATAATTTCTTCACGTGTTACCTTCATAAGCTTTTCAATCTGGTCTTCAGGTGAATTGGCTGTTCCGAGATATGCCTGATTAAAATACCAGTCAGCAATTGAACGTGCTCCGTCATTAACGCCCTTCCATGAATTAATAATTGCTTTTCTTGCGTTTTCAATTTCATCATCTGTAAAATCGCCTGTGCACATAGCGTGAAGCTGATTTAAAATTTCAGCTTCAGCTTTTTCAGTGTTTGTATGTTCAACGCCGCTGTCAACGTAAACAACTCCCTTTTTGTCATTTACACCTGATGAACAATAATAGCAGAGGCTAAGCTTTTCACGCACATTATCAAACAGCTTGGAAATCGGAGTTGCTCCAAAAATTGCGTTCATAAGCTTCATAGCAACAGTATTATCATAATCTGTTTTAAATGCCATAACCATTTTGCTTTGAGCGATATCATGCTTTTCGATAACTCTGCATACTTCATTTTTGAGTATGGATTTTGCAGAGTTATTGTTGCCTGCAAAACATCTGTCAATTTGTGAAAAAGCTTGTGTAAGAATTTTTTTACAGTTTTCTGACTCTTCTGCACCCACATAGATAATTTCAATCTGAGCAGTTCTGAGCAGGTTTTTATACTGTTCATAACATATTTCGGCAGTAAGTTTTTCAGCGTGTTCCCTATCGCCTTTTACAGATAAAGCAGCAGGTTCATTTTTGAAAATATTGAGATTTGCACGTTTAAATGCGTAAGAACGCTTCTCGTTTATTTCTGCATCAATATCGTCGATAAGTTCCTGTTTTTTTAATTCAAAATCCTTCAGTGCAAAACCATGGTTTTCAATGTTAGGATTAATGAGTGCATCAGCCATTAACTGAACAAGCTCTTCGGTGATGAGTTCGCCGTCAAATGTATAACGGTTATTGATGCAGCCTGCCATCAAGGAAAGTGTTTGGCTGTCACCTGTCTTTGAAACAGTCCCTTTAATTACTGAGCCGTAAAGCTCGGAAAGCTTTTTGTTAAGTGCTGTTATAGTAGGGTATTTTTTATTGCTGTTTGCGAGAATATATGGTATGATTGCATTTTTAGATGCAGTATCTGATTTAAGTTCAGTAATAAGGTGAATGAAAATTGTATTTGTCTTCTGTCTTTGGTTAATAATAGAATTATAGTGAATTCCATCGCAAATTTTTTCACGAATGTATTTTATTGCCAAATTCATCAACTCCCAAAATAAAAATATATTTATATTATAACATATCTTTTATTATAATGCTACACCTTGACAAAAAAAAAGTTAAGTATTACAATTAATATATACAGAAAATCTGCAATTATGTGATTTACGGAGGATAATATGGCATCACAAAAAATTAATCCAAAAGAGTGTCCTTATTATTTAAATGATTTTTTCACATATCAGCGTGTTGTAAAGCTTAAAGCTGAACGTACACTGGAGTCGTATTATATTGATTTGAGACTGTTTTTGAGGTATTTAAAGCTTACTAAAACCGATATTCCGCCTGAAACGCCGTTTGAGAATATTATTATATCAGATGTTCCGCTTGAACTGGTTAAGAATTTTACAAAACTTGATGTTTTGAATTATCTTAGTTATGTTGCAACGGATAGAAAGAATTCTGCAAAAACAAGACACAGAAAGCTTGCGTCGTTAAAGGTTTTTTATAAATGCTTATATCGTGACCTTGATTTGATACCCGAAAATCCTACCAAGGACGTTGATTATCCAAAGATGCATGAGCATCTTCCAAAGTTTTTGACTTTAGATGACAGTATAAAGCTGCTTGAAAATATGAACAATGAAGACCCGTTTTATTATCGTGATTACTGCATTATAACGCTTTTTATAAACTGTGGTATGCGACTGAGTGAGCTTGTGGGACTAAATCTTCAAGATGTAAACCTTGATGAAAGAAGTATGAGGCTTCTTGGTAAGGGTAACAAGGAACGTATTATACATATTAACGATTCTTGTGCAGATGCTATTATAAGATACCTTAATGATAGAAAGCCATCTGAAGCTGAGCCAAATGCGTTGTTTTTGAGCAAAAGAGGTACACGCATAACTAATAGGCGTGTACAACAAATTGTTGATAATGCATTGAAGGACAGTAACCTTGACAATCAAGGATATTCCACACATAAGCTGCGACATACTGCAGCTACTTTAATGTATCAGCATGGAAATGTTGATACCCTTATTCTTAAAGAGATTTTGGGACACAAGAGTATTTCTACAACTGAAATTTACACACATATTTCTAATGAATCACTTAAAGAGGCAATGGATGCATCTCCGCTGGCAAATATAAAAAATTCAAAAATGAAAAATAGTAAATAATCCTGACAATCATAAATATTGTCAGGATTATTTTGGGTATAAAAAAAGCCATCGTAACAAATACGATGGCTTTTGGAGGCGCCACCCGGATTTGAACCGGGGATCAGGGTGTTGCAGACCCACCCCTTACCACTTGGCTATAGCGCCGCTGGAGCGGATTACGGGGCTCGAACCCGCTACCTCCACCTTGGCAAGGTGGCGCTCTACCAGATGAGCTAAATCCGCAAAATATGGCGACCTGGATGGGACTCGAACCCACGACCTCCGCCGTGACAGGGCGGCGTTCTAACCAGCTGAACTACCAGGCCAAATTTGGTGGGAACAATAGGGCTCGAACCTATGACCCTCTGCTTGTAAGGCAGATGCTCTCCCAGCTGAGCT
>JAZSHA010000172.1:0-2806 GCA_045533025.1 Oscillospiraceae bacterium | reverse complement strand
CTTGTATTTCTCGGCATCCGTCATTCCTGTAAAGTCCTCATTCGCTGTCATTTCCTTGTAATCCTTGCTGTTTGTGAAATCAAAATATTTAGCCATATTATCCAGCGTCATTTGCTGTTCGGGTGTGTATTCATATGGCTTAAATTCAGCAACACCAACCTGTTCAATTTCAAAATTACATTTCTTAACCTGCTCCGCCTGTGCCGCCTCAACCGTTTCAACCAAATCACGAAAGCTCATGTTGGCGCAGGAGCGTTCGCTGTGAGTAGGCAAGGAAGCGTTTTTATTGATAACATTTCCGCTGTTATCAAGTGTTCTTACATATGGATTATAGCTAATATTATTTATCATATAAATTCCTCCTGATAAATTTAATTTGGCGTTTAGTATAATCCCTTTTTCCCTCAGATATATTAAACCATAAAATATATTTTACAGCTTAAAACTAATTGTTTTCGCTGTACAGCTTTGCAAGCAGAATTTCCGTCATAGAAAAATCGTCAGACATTGCTTCATTACTTAGCTTCTGCACCTTGCAATATTGCTCAACCGTATCACGCAGTCCTCTTGAATGTGACTTGATGTATTCAATTCTTTCCGTTGCCTTTTGAACAAAATTCTCCTCAGTTCTTCCTGAACGGTCAAACAACGGACTGCTTTCGTCAGCCTCATTCAGATATGCCGAGCGTATTCCCGTTATTGATGAAAGTGCGTCAGCGTATTGGTTGTAAACCTTGCACATTATGTCCTCGAAAAAAGCAGGACGATTTCCACTCACCTCATAAGGCTCATCTGTAACAAGCTTATCAATAAGCTTCTGCACGTCAGCAAGTGCATTTTCCACAGCTTCACGGGACACGGTTTCGCCCGCTTCAAAGTGTCCGAAATCGTACTTACCCTCAGGAATAATTATTTCTCCATCGTTTTTCAGCAGATTTTCATAGTACGCTCTTTCATCGCAGTATCTGTTGAAACGCTCAATGTCCTGCTTTTCGCCATTGATTTGCAAACGGAGAATTTTCTGCATTTCGGAATGAATGTCAGCAACGTATTTGTTGTTGTCCTCTGTCTTGTTTGCTTCTGCAAGCATCTGCGTAATTTCAGCCTTTGTCTTGTCATCAGCCTTTGCGTACCTCTCGAAAATCGTGCTCAAATCAAGAGAGTCCGACCTGCCGCAAAGCTTTTCAAAAACAGCATTTCCTATTTGCTTTTTCTGCAATGGTGAATCAGACGGAGAGTTGATATTTATGTTGTTGGTATTGATAATCATAGCTTACCTCCGTAACGTAAGATATCAATCATATCTTTGATTGCATTTCTGTTCATAAGGCAGTTATCCTTGTAATTCGGGTCAAGGTATTGGTTCTTCATTTCCTTCATAACATCTCTGGATGTTTCGTCGATGTAATCGCTTCGATTTGCGGCAAAATCGTTCCTTGCAAGATAATTAGCCATTGTGCTTTCACTTGCTGAAATAAGCTTTTCGCAATATGCTTCAAGTTCCTTGTTGAGTGCAGTGTAATCCTCCTCAATAAGTCCGCCGACAGCGTAGGCTTCGTCAAATTCCTTGCCAATATCTGCAACCCTTTTGGCAATCTGCTCCGCTGAAAAGCCTTTGAGTCCTCCGAAAATATTATTGAACTGAATACGGTTATCACGGTTCAAGGCATCCGTAACGCAATGACGAGCAACTCCGCTTGTGGAAAATTCACCTTTTGCAACCTCAAGAGCGTCAACATACAATGATTGTTCTGACTTTTCACTTACAATAACCGTGTCACGCTTTCTTTCCTTGGAAATTTTCACATCACAGTTTTTCGGCTGTATTTTTGCAGGGTCAAGCTCGATATTGTTTTCCGTTTTAAGCTCACGCATACCACGAGGATTTTCGCCGCAAAGTCTGACATTAACCAGCTGTGTCAGATTTGTGCTGTTTGTTATTGTCATAAAATCAATCCTTTCGCAAAATGAACGTTAAATTTCAGTTACTCCATAGCGTATTCCAATAATCATTTTCATAAGATTATCACGGTCAACCTGCCACGGCTGTGGAACCTCACGTGTCTTTTTCATCATTTCAAGCACCTGATGACGTGTGTCGGTGAGAGTTTCCTTAGAGTAAATTCCGATAGCGTTAAGTGGATTATCCTGACGGGCAATTTTCGCACAACGCTTGTATTCCACATTGTAAACAGCCTCGTCGGTATAGCTTTCAAGCTCAGTGCAAAGCTGTTTGTAATCATCTTCCGAAAGAGTACCGTCCTTGTATGCTGAGTCAATACGCTTACTCATTTCACCCAAATGTCGTGCAAGGTCGCTGTCGGAAATCGTGAAGTTGTCCATATTGCTTACGCCGCTTTTCACAAGAGTTCCTATGCTTGCCGTGTCAATGGATTTCTGCGACATTTCAAACAGTTCCTGCTCGGTGTATTCCTTTGCTTTGGTGACATCTCCGTGTATCCACGCAAATTTATTTCCTGTTACAATGCTGTAAAGCTGTTGATTTGATACGCTTGTTATGTTCATAAAACCACTCCTATCCGATAATCTCCGAAATAATCTTACCCGTTGCCTTTGCGGAATAACCGCTGAACGTGAAATAACCCGTACCCAGAGCATTGAAGCCCATATCAACAGAAAGATTTTTTCTGCCAAGCTCACCGCTGAAAATCAGTGCGTCACTTTCGATTTTCTTTGAGGTGTTTTCGCTTTTGTCAAGTGTTGAATACATATTCAGCCAGAATTGCTGATTGTTTTCATTGTAGCGTAATTGCTTGTCATGGCTTGCGGAATTCAGTTTATCCAT
>JAZSHA010000196.1:0-11830 GCA_045533025.1 Oscillospiraceae bacterium | reverse complement strand
AAAAGTCCAAGCAGGAAATTAAGGACATTGCAATTTTCGGTGCAAAGCTTTGTAAGGAATACCGTGAAAAAACCGAGGGCAACTTCCGTTTTGAGTACAGCCCCGAAAGCTTTACAGGCACTGAGCCTGAATTTGCACTGGAAGTATGTAACGCCGTAATTGACATTTGGGAGCCGACTGAAAATGATAAGGTTATCATTAACCTTCCAGTAACAGTTGCGGAAAGTATGTCCCACGTCTATGCCTGTCAGGTTGAATATATGTGTAAGAACCTCAACCGCCGTGAAAACGTAATTGTTTCCCTCCACCCACACAACGACAGAGGATGTGCTGTTGCAGACTCCGAAATGGGACTTCTCGCTGGTGCAGACCGTATCGAGGGTACACTCTTCGGCAACGGCGAAAGAACAGGCAACGTCGATATCGTAACAGTCGCAATGAATATGTTTACCCACGGCGTTGACCCTAATCTTGATTTCTCCAACCTGCCCGAAATTACAGAAGTGTACGAGAAAATGACCCGTATGCACGTCTATGAGCGTCAGCCATACAGTGGTGCACTGGTATTTGCAGCATTCTCAGGCTCACATCAGGACGCTATCGCAAAGGGTATGAAGTGGCGTGAGGAAAAAGCACCCGATTACTGGAATGTACCATACCTCGCAATCGACCCGAAGGACGTGGGCAGAGAGTACGAGGGCGACGTTATCCGTATCAACAGCCAGTCGGGCAAGGGCGGTATCGGCTACCTTATGGAGCAGAAATTCGGCATAGATATGCCGCCTAAAATGCGTGGGGACTTTGGTTATGCAGTCAAGAGTGTTTCCGACCACGCACACAAGGAACTCAACCCTGCCGAGGTTTACGATATCTTCTTTGCACGTTACGTCAACAAAACCGACCACTTCCGTATTGACGAAGCACACTTCACACAGAAAAACGGTATCATTGCAACAGTTACCGCGGATTTCCGCGGCAAGCTTATTACCCGTGAAGCAAACGGTAACGGTCGTCTTAATGCCGTTTCCAATGCAATCAAGGACGCATTTTCAATCAATTATACAATCCTTTCCTATACGGAGCACGCCCTTGAACACGGCTCAAGTTCCGAAGCGGCAGCTTATGTAGGAATTCAGACCGAAGGCGGCGTATACTGGGGCGCAGGTATCGACACCGATATCATCGTAGCCTCTGTAAATGCACTTGTTTCGGCAATTAATAATAGTGGACTTTTGAAATAATATACAATAAGAAATCCAGAGAAGTTTGGTGCTTCTCTGGATTTTGTTTAATTACTGTAAATTATTTATTTCTCCCTCATATTCCATTGAACGCATTTTATTACTTCCATCAAGCTTTTGAAATTCACCATAATTAGTGAAATGTAACCCGCATTTTTCCATAACATGACCAGAAGCTTTATTTTGTTCTACATGACTGGAAGAAAATTTGACCACATCAAAGTGTTTGTTAGCAAACTTCATCATTGCCTTAGTTGCTTCAGTTGCATAACCATTTCCCCAACAATCATATCGTAAATTGTAACCAAAACCCCAAAAGCCAATCTTCTTATTGTCTGGACCTATGCTTCCACTACCGACTAATAAATTATCTTCTTTTCGCACGAAACCAAAGTGGTATTCTTCATCTGGTGCTTGAAGTGAAGTTAGCCAATCCACAACAGCATCTACAGATGTATATGTATTATAAACCATATATTTTGCAACTCTTTCATCGCTTACCCATTGATATACAGCTTCTGCATCATCAATTTTAAGAGGACGTAATATCAATCTTTCAGTTTCTATAATATAATTGTGCATTTTTCCACCTCGTCGAGTTTGATTTGTTATATTCCATTATAGCAACACCGTTCCCAAAAGTCAATCACCCAACATTCCTCTGCACTCTGTATTTCGCCCCAAACCACCTTTTATCAATCTCATAAAGCACCACAAAAATAATCCCCGCCACACAAAGATAAATAACCGCCTCAAACATAACCGACGAATAAGAAATAAACCCCGTCAGCATATCCGCAACCTGACAGCAGAAAAAGCACATCACAAACGGCTTGACAATGTAATTCCATACCTCAAACCGCACGCCTGCCGTCCTGCACACAAAAATAATTCTTACAATATTGCTGTAAATATTGCTTGCATAGTAGGAAATCAGCACTCCCGTAAACCCGTACAAATCCACAAAAATAATCACGCAGACAATTCGTATCACATATTCGCATAAGCTGTTCACCGTGGAAAAATTTTGTTTTCCAAGTCCCTTTATAATGCCCTCAAGCACAATCTCCAGATAAATAAACGGCACAACAGGGAACATCTTTACCAGCGTTTCGCTGACAAGGCTGTCAGACGGGCAGAGAATTTGTCCGATTTTGTCGCCCGCTGCAAGAAGCATACCCGAAATGAAAAAGGAGTACGCAAAAGCACGGCTGAATATCTTTTTTATCAAATCCCGAACACGTACGACATTTCCCGACGAATTTGCCCTTGCAATCTCAGGTATAATGATGTTTGACAAGCTTGTAAGAATTACAGCAGGGTAGAAAACCGTAGGAATAATCATCGCCTCAAACATTCCATATTCGCTCATTGCTCGCTCCGCTGAAACATTGTATTTCAACAACGCAACAGGTACAAGTGCTTCGTTAAGTGATGACATAATCATTTGTACATATCCACCTGCAACAATAGGCAGCGACAGTTTCAGATAATTCGGAACACGCACAATCCTCGGATTTACCTCAGGCAATGCAGAAAATCGTCTGTATTCCTTATAATAATTCACAATATAAAAAATACAGCTGATAATCTCGCCGATAAGAATTGCACCCGAAATCAATATGTAAATGCTTAACCCACGGTCAAGGAGAAACAGCACACCGAATGTTAGCACGCTCCATTTTGCCGCAAATTCAATAATATCGCCATAGCAGGGGATACGAACATTCCGTACAGCATTGAAATATCCCTTTATGCATGACCCAAAAGCCGCAGGCGGAAGTGAAAACGCAATAATTCTTATCGCAATCACAAGAGCAGGTTCACCCTCAGCATATTTTGCAATAACACTGGCAAGTCCGAAGGAAAGCAACGCAAAAAAGCTTGAAAGCAGCAGCGAAAATCCAGTGGATAACCGCATTATCCGTGTTACATTTTCATTTCCTGCACCGATTTCTTCCGAAACAAACCTGCTTGTTGAAATGAAAATGTTACCATTGGCAAGTACCATAATAAATCCAAACAGCGAAAATATAAGCGTCATTACACCGACCGAAGCAGTACCAAGCTTGTTTGAAATAACAATGTTGAGCCATAAGCTCAATCCCTGCAATATGAATGATACAATAGTAAGCCGTGCAGTATCACGTGCAATACGGTTCATAAAAAATTTCAATGTTAATCCCTCTTTTCTTAGTTATATTTATGAAATTGGTAAAAATTCTATGTATGCTGTTGCTATTTTATTGAAAATTGGATATAATAAAATATGTATGCAATTTTTATGTTGGAGATGAACACTATAATGACAAAAGCAGAACGTTTTTTCAATGATATAAAGGATAAAAAGGTTGCCTTTATCGGAACAGGCGTAACAAATAACGATACAATCCGCCTGTTCCTTAAAAAAGGCATAGATGTAACACTTTGTGATAAAAAGACCCGTGAGCAGGTTGGAACACTTGCAGACGAATTTGAGTCAGCAGGAGCAAAGCTTTCCCTCGGTGAAACATACCTTGACGCAATTTTTAATTGCGACATTGTTTTCCGTGCACCTGGTGTATATTATCATATTCCGGAATTACAAAAAGCTCGTGAAATGGGTATAGTTGTAACTTCTGAAATGGAAGTTTTCTTTGACCTTTGCCCTTGCAAAACCTACGCTATCACAGGTACAGACGGCAAGACAACAACCACAACAATTACTACTGAAATCCTTGAAAGAAGCGGTAAAAAGGTACATAAGGGCGGCAACATCGGCAGAGCACTTTTACCGATTATTGAGAAAATCAACGAAGATGACGTAGCGGTTGTGGAGCTTTCAAGCTTTCAGCTTATCAGTATGAGAAAATCTCCCGACCGTGCAGCAATCACAAATATTTATCCCGACCACCTGAATGTACACAGCTCAATGCAGGAGTACATCGACGCAAAGAAAAATCTTATCCTGCATCAGAATGCGTTTTCAACAACAGTTCTCAATCTTGATAATGAGGTAAATAACCTCAGCGAGTTTGTTCGAGGCAGTTTGTATAAATTCAGCCTTAAAACCAAGCCTGAACGTGGTTCGTACCTTGATGAAGAGGGCTGGCTCTGCTTTACGGATAAGGGTAAAACAGAAAGAATTGTCCATAAGGACGAAATAAAAATCCCAGGTATGCACAACGTTGAAAACTACCTTACAGCTATTTCTTTGGTGCACGGTGAAGCATCTAACGAAGCTATCGCAGAAACTGCAAGAAACTTTGGCGGTGTGGAGCACAGAATAGAATTTGTCCGTGAGCTTGACGGCGTCCGTTACTACAACGACAGCATCGCAACAAGTCCAGTCAGTGTAATTGCAGGACTCAACGCTTTCGGCAGGAAAGTAATAATGATTGCAGGCGGCTCCGACAAGAAGCTTGACTATAATCAGCTTGCAGAGCCTATTAATAAGTACGTTAAAACCCTTGTTCTTCTCGGTGCGACAGCAGATAAAATTGAAGAAGCTGTAAGAGCGTACTCAGATTATAACGAAAATGAGTGTAGAATTATCAGAGTGAAAACGATGGAGGAAGCAGTTGAAGCTGCAAGAAAATCTGCTGTCAATAATGATATTGTAACTCTCTCTCCTGCAAGCGCAAGCTTTGATATGTATAAGAATTTTGAGGAAAGAGGCAGACACTATAAGAGTGTTGTAAATGCCTTGAAGTGAGGAATAATATGAATTTAGAACAAACAATTATTCAGCTTGCCGATACAAGCGGCGTAAGCGGCGACGAAACAAAAGCCGCAGAGCTTGCTCTTGAAATGCTGAAAAAATTTACAGATGACTGTTATATCAAAAACGGCAACGTAATCGGTCATTTCGGCAAAAAAGGTGCAAAGCCACACATTATGATTGACGCACACATCGACCAGATTGGCTTTGTGGTAACATATATCACCGATGACGGCTTCCTTAAAATCTCAAACTGCGGAGGTATTGACCGCAGACTTCTTCTTGCACAGCAGGTAACTGTTCTTGGAAAAGAGCCTGTTACTGGAATTGTATGTGCAATTCCGCCGCATCTTTCAACAGATGAAAGTAAAGTGCCCGAAATGGACGAAATCTGCATTGATATCGGTATGACAAAGGAACAGGCTGAAAAAGTAATTTCTTACGGGGATAAAATTGTTTTTGCAACAGGCTGTAAAAAGCTTCAGGGCGACAGAATTACAGGTGCAGCACTTGATGACAGATGCGGCGTTGCAGCAATTCTGCGAGCTCTTGAAATTATAAAGGATAATAAGTCCGATTACGAGCTAACAGTTATGTTTTCAACTCAGGAGGAGCTTGGTGAACGTGGAGCAAAAATCGGCGTGTTTGATATTGACCCCGATATTGCGCTTGCTGTTGACGTGAGCTTTGCACTCACAGCTGATGACTCGGAAATAAAGTGTGGAAAAATGGGCAAGGGATGTATGATTGGGTTTGCACCAACCCTTGATAAGGACCTTTCTCAGCAGTTCAAAGCAATTGCTGAAAAGAATAATATGCCTTATCAGATTGAAGTAATGAACGGTGAAACAGGTACAAATGCCGACAGGTTTTCTGTGAATAAAAGCGGTGTCAAGGCTGTTACACTTTCAATTCCGCTGAAATATATGCACACACCAGTCGAGGTTATTTCAGTTTCAGATGTTGAAAATACAGCACAGCTTATCGCCGCATATCTTCAGGAGGTGTCCGTATGAGAATAGTGCTTCTTGAAAAGCTTTGCCAAATCAACGGAACATCTGGTGACGAAGGCAAGGTAAGAGATTTTATTATTTCACAGATTGCAGATTATTGCGAATATACGGTTGACCCTCTCGGAAGCATTATCGCTTATAAAAAGGGCGCAAGCATTGCTAAAAACAAGGTTATGATTTCCGCACATATGGACGAGGTGGGTATGATTGTAACTTCAATCAAGTCTGACGGCACACTTACCGTTTCCGAAGTAGGCGGCGTTGACCCACGCGTGGTAATAGGCAGACAGGTTTTGGTTGGTGAAAATGATATAAACGGTGTTATCGGTGCAAAGGCAATCCATAATCTGAGTGCTGACGAAAGAAAGAAAGCACCGAAATTTTCTTCACTTTATGTTGATATAGGTGCGGCTGATAGGGAAGAAGCTGAAAAGCTGGTTTCACTTGGCGACAGAGTGCATTTTGTTTCAGAGTTTCTCACATTCGGTGACGGATATGTCAAGGGCAAAGCAATTGACGACCGTTTTGGCTGTGCTGTGATGATTGAACTTATACAGTCTGAACTTCCGTATGACTGCACATTTACATTTGTAGTACAGGAGGAAGTAGGGCTTCGTGGAGCACGTCCTGCCGCATATACTGTTGACCCTGATTTTGCACTTGTGCTTGAAGCAACAACCGCCGCAGATATCCCGCTTGCAAGCGGAGAAAAACGTTGCTGTGAGCTTGGCAAGGGAGCTGTAGTTTCACATATGGACCGCTCCACAATTTACGATAAGGAGCTTTACAACATTTCTCGTGAGATTGCAAAGGAACAGGATATAGGCTGGCAGACAAAAACAATGGTTGCAGGCGGAAATGACAGCGGTGCAATCCACATTTCACGCGGCGGGGTACGCACAACAGCAATTTCTGCACCGTGCCGATATCTCCATTCTCCGTCCTGCGTTGTGAAGCTTTCTGACCTTGAGGACTGCGAAAAGCTTGCAAAACTTATGATTGAAAAGATGTGTACACTGTAATGAAGCAGATTTATGACAGTATAGCTGAGCGTGTAACAAATTCATATTATGGATACAAGATTTTAGCGGCATATCGTGCTTATGGGGCGGGATATGACTTTTGTAAATTCTATTCCTGTGGTGATGGGGTTGTTCACATTTACAACTCATCTATGGTTATTGATGGAAAGTGCGATGTTTATGAATTGGAAATACTCGTAAAAATGTTCAAACCGGTAACTATAGAAGCGTCAAGTAAGCTGGCTTTACAGGATAAAAACGGATATAAACAGCAGCACAGAACATTATTTCGTTTGAAATCGTGCAGTTGTGACATTGATAACAATTGTGTAAAGGCAAATACCTGTGCAGTCGAGTGTCATAAAATCCTTGCAGAAAGCTTTAAAAATATGGGCAGCTATGAGGATTGGTATGTAGATATTAATCATAGGATACGTCATAAGGTGGCAAATTTGTATTTATTTGACAACACCACGGCTACACAACAATTTAATATAAATGGATTTGTTTTCCTGTCGCATATTGCTACAGCAGAAGCTGCAAGGGGAAAGGGAACAGCACGCAGACTTCTTTATTATCTGGCAGAAAAATATGAAAAAGAGAACTGTAAAGCATACCTTTGGGCGCTTGACCACAGAAAATCGTTTTATGAGTCAATAGGCTTTGAGCCTGTTGATGAAGATATACTATATGAAATGGAAGGTTGATAAAAATGGCAGAAATTTTTGACCCGAAGCCGGTTGAAACAAAGGACTTTGAGATAGATGAAAGAATTTTGAAGCTTGCTGAAAAGGCTGAGGAAAATTGTTCGGCAGCATTTGCTGAAATTGACAGGATTGCACGCATTAATGGTGAAAAGGTGCTCCGTGCATTTATAAACAACAAGGTAAGTGCAGCTTGTATGACAGGTACAACTGGTTATGGCTATGACGATGTTGGACGTGATACGCTAGATAAGGTTTACGCAGAAGTAATGGGTGCAGAGGACGCTCTTGTGCGTCATACCTTTGTTTCAGGAACACACGCTCTTACTTGTGCTCTTTTCGGCGTGCTTCGTGCAGGAGATAAAATTGTAAGTCTTACAGGTGCACCTTACGATACACTTGAAGAAGTTATCGGTATACGCGGCAGCGGAAATGGTTCTCTTGCAGATTACGGTGTAAAATATGACCAGGTTGACCTTCTTCCCGACGGTAAACCAAATCTCGGAGAGATTTTTCAGAAGGTAAAGGACGCTAAGGTTGCTTACATACAGCGTTCAAGAGGGTATTCCCTTCGTCCGACTCTGACAATAAACAACATTGCGGAGATTGTCAAGGCTGTAAAGAATGCCAATCCAAAGGTTATTGTAATGGTTGATAACTGCTACGGAGAATTCGTGGAAAGCCGTGAGCCAATTCACGTCGGCGCAGACCTTATTATCGGTTCGCTGATTAAAAATCCAGGTGCAGGAATTGCAGAAACAGGTGGATATATCGCAGGTAAAAAGGAACTTGTTGAACAGTGTGCATACCGCCTTACTTGTGTGGGCATGGGTAAGGAAGTAGGCTGTACACTAAATCAGAATAAGCTTATGTATCAGGGACTTTTCTTTGCACCTGAGGTTGTGGCAAACGCTGTAAAAACAGCAACTTTCACAAGTGAAATTATGACATTGCTCGGATTTGAATGTTTCCCTAAGCGTGATGAAGTGAGAGGGGATATTATTACAGCTGTTCTTATGAAGAATTCTGAAAACCTTATTGCATTCTGTCAGGGCGTTCAGAAGGGCTCTCCGGTTGACAGTTACGTAACTCCCGAGCCGTGGGATATGCCTGGTTATGACTCACAGGTAATTATGGCAGCTGGCGCATTTAATATGGGTGCATCGATTGAACTTTCCGCTGACGCTCCTCTCCGTGAACCGTTTGCGGCATATGTACAGGGCGGTCTGACTTATCCGACAGGCAGAATGGGTATTCTTGTTGCGCTTCAGGAAATGCACGAAAAGCATTGTCTGAGATTATTTTAATTTTGGTATTGACAAAATCTGAATTTTAGTGTAAAATGTTACAGTTATATTTTTTATGAAGCAATGGCGCTTTAACAACGGAGTAATTGCCGTTTGTTAAAGCGTTTTTTATTGCGAGGATTATTTTATGGTTGAAACAACGAGCAATGTTAAAAACGTTCCTGATTATTTTGCCTGCAACGTTTTTAACGAGGAAATAATGAAAAACAGACTTCCTAAAAATATATATAAGGCGCTCCTCAGAACACAGCACCTTGGTATTGCGCTTGATGCTGATGTTGCCGAGGTTATTGCTTCTGCAATGAAAGAATGGGCTGTGGAAAAGGGCGCAACCCACTATACACATTGGTTCCACCCAATGACAGGTGTAACAGCTGAAAAGCACGACTCCTTTATTTCACCTACAAAAGATGGCAAAATCATTATGGAATTCTCAGGTAAAGAACTTATCAAGGGTGAGCCTGACGCTTCCTCTTTCCCATCAGGCGGTCTCCGTGCAACCTTTGAAGCGCGCGGCTATACAGCTTGGGACCCGACATCTCCTGCTTTTGTAAAGGATGGTTCACTTTATATACCAACTGCGTTCTGTTCCTATACAGGTGAAATTCTCGATAAGAAGACCCCGCTTCTTCGCTCAATGGACGTAATTTCCGAGCAGGCTCTCCGTGTTCTCCGCCTTTTCGGCAACACAACTGCTACAAGAGTTACAACAACAGTGGGCGCTGAGCAGGAATACTTCCTTATTGACAAGTCACTTTATGACCAGCGTAAAGACCTTATGTTTGCAGGAAGAACACTTTTTGGTGCAAAGGCTCCTAAGGGACAGGAGCTTGAAGACCACTATTTCGGTAATATCAAGGAACGTGTTTCCGCATATATGAAAGACCTTGACGAAGAACTCTGGAAGCTTGGTATTCCATCCACAACAAAGCATAATGAGGTTGCACCTGCACAGCACGAAATGGCACCTATATATACAACTTCAAACGTTGCAGCTGACCAGAATGCACTTACAATGGAAATAATGAAGAAAACTGCTCTCAAGCATAATCTTGTCTGCCTCCTTCATGAAAAGCCATTTGCAGGTGTAAATGGCTCAGGTAAGCACAACAACTGGGCAATGTCCACCAATGATGGTCAGAACCTTCTTGACCCTGGTGCAAATCCGAAGGATAATATCCAGTTCCTTACTTTCCTCGTTGCAGTAATCAAGGCTGTAAATAACTACGCTGATTTGCTCCGTCTTTCTGCCGCTTCCGCAGGCAATGACCACCGTCTCGGTGCAAACGAAGCGCCTCCTGCAATCGTTTCTATCTTCCTCGGTGATGAATTGCAGACAATCCTCGATGCACTTGAAACAGGTAAGATGATTGACGAAAATCAGGATCAGGAATTTGTAATCGGCGTTGAAGCGCTTCCAAACTTTCCTAAGGATACAACCGATAGAAACAGAACTTCTCCGTTTGCATTTACAGGTAATAAGTTTGAGTTCCGTGCCCTTGGTTCAGCTGACTCTATCGCTTGTACAAATATGATTATCAATACAAGCGTTGCGCACGTCCTCAAGGAGTTTGCCGATAAGCTTGAAGGCTCAAAGCACTTCAAGAAGGACCTCAACAAGCTTCTTATCGAAACAATTAAGGAAAACAAGCAGATTATCTTCAATGGCAATGGCTACGATGATGCGTGGGTTGAAGAAGCTGCAAGAAGAGGACTTCCTAACCTCGTTTCCACAGTCGACGCAATTCCTCATTATACAGATGACAAGAACGTTGAAATTTTCGAGGAATTCAAGGTTCTTACAAGAACAGAAATCCAGTCCAGACAGGATATTCTCCTTGAAAATTATTCCAAGATTATCAATATCGAAGCACTCACAATGGTCGATATGGCAAGAAAGCAGATTATCCCTGCTGGTATCGTGTTTACCAAAATGCTTGCCGAAGCAATGGTTGCAAAGGAACAGGTCGGTATAAACTGTACAGCAGAAAAGAAGCTTGCTTCCAAGGCTTCAAGTCTCACAAACAGTATTCTTGAAGCAACAGAAATGCTTGACGATAAGCTTCTCGAAGTCAAGAACTGCGCAGAGGGCGAGCCTACAGCAAGATATTACCGTGATGTTGTCTTTGCGGCAATGCAGGAACTTCGTGCAGTAGTTGACGAACTGGAAACAATCACACCTGACAAGATGTGGCCGTTCCCGACTTATGCGGATTTGCTTTTCAAGGTTTAATTTTTATAATGTACTCTTTGGCGAATGGAAATAATAAAAAGTGGTTTTTGATGATTGCGTCAAAAGCCACTTTTTGATTTTAGGCAATAAATATTGGTGACAAAATTTTTAAAACTGTCTCATTGCTTTATATGAAAAGAAGCAGTATAATATATTTTGGAGGTGTTATTATGGCTAATGAGGAGAAAAAAGATTTTAATGCAATGTTGCAAGATAACAAGGATATGCCAAAATTTAAAACGATAACAGATAAGGCAAGCATTGAGAAGTACGGCGGTAATAGAATGTATTTTGCGCCGCCTATTGATTACGATATTGTAATGAAAAAAGTTCCGCTTGGAAAGGTCATTACCGTAGGAGAAATCAGAGAACATTTTGCCAAACAATCGGGAGCTGATTTTACAGAGCCGATTACGGCAGGTGTTTTTGTATCTATAGCAGCTTGGGCGAGCTATCAGCGTTCGGATGACGAAACTCCTTATTGGAGAACATTGAAGGCTAATGGCGAATTGAATGAAAAATATCCCGGAGGAGCATTAGCTCAAAAAGAAAAATTAGAAAAAGAAGGACACATTATAATTCAAAAAGGCAGAAAGAATATTAGATATTA
>JAZSHA010000183.1:0-7914 GCA_045533025.1 Oscillospiraceae bacterium | reverse complement strand
TAGAGTACGAAATAATATGTAAACGGTTAAATTATAGCCAAAAGAATAACATTTATCAGTGTGAACACGCCGAGATACTTAATTGGCTTTGCATCGTCAGTCTCCATATAAATACGGAAGGAAATCAGACTTGCAAGGCTTGCAACAAGAGTGCCGAGTCCGCCCACGTTTGTACCCAGCACAAGTGCACGACCGTTATCGGTAAAGCCCGAAAGCATAAATGCCGCAGGAACGTTGCTGATAACCTGACTTATAAGAGTTGAAGCAAGAAGTTCCTGCCCTTCAACAAGACCTGTAACAAATTCGTTTACGGCAGGCATATTCTGAAGGTTGCCCACAAAAACGAAGAATGAAGCAAAGGTCAGCAGCAGACTATAGTCAACCGCTGTAAACAGACGCATATCTAAAATCATTGCCACAACACACACCGACGCAAACACCCATATTACATCCAGCACGCCGAAAACTGCTAAAAGACAAAGTACAAAAAGTATCACATAGAAACCAAGAAAGCTTTTGTTTTCCAGCACGGCTTTCTCACTTCTTTCAGTACCAAGCGGCACATTCTTGATAAACATACAAAATATAAAAATCAGCAATGCACTAAGCGCAAAAACAGGAAATGTTGTACCGAAAAAGTCAGCGGGAGTATAGTTATAGAAATCGTACAGATAAAGATTCTGAGGGTTGCCGAAAGGGGTAAGCATACTTCCCAGATTAGCTGCCGCAGTCTGCACCGTCACAACATAAATCATCGCAGACGGAAGCTTGCTGAAAAGAGCAGCTGTAAGCGGCACAAAAGCAATCAGTGCCACATCGTTGGTGAAAAGCATTGACGCAAAAAAAGTAATAAAAACAAGTGTTGTACCTGTGCGCCTTGCCATAGGTGTGCCCTTGCCAAGAAGCTTGTCCGAAAGCACCGAAAGAAGTCTGCACTCACGAAAGCCTGCAACCGCAATCATCAGACAAAACAGCAAACCGATAGTATCAGTATTTATATATTTCACAAAATGCGTAATAGGCACAAAAAAGCAGGAAATCAGCGCCGCAAGCGTAGCTATCACCACGAGAAATTCTTTTTTGCAGAATTCAATAATCCCTTTCACCCTAAACGTCCCCTAATCAAAATCAGAATAAATTTATCACGATACCGCTGAGCACGCCTACAGCGTAGACAATGCCTGTGGTAATAAGATTTTCCTTAACATTCTTATTTGCACGGAAAAGCACTGCAAGACCGATACCCGCTCCCGTGCAAAGACCTGCAATCGCTGTACCGAACTCAATTGCACCCTCAGCGTAAAGCTCAGTAATAAGTACAGATGCCGCACAGTTAGGTATCATTCCAACAAGACCTGCCACAACAGGCTGGAGCACACCCATATTTTCAAGGAAGTGCTTTACGTTTTCCTCGCCCACGAGTCCGAAAACCGTGCCGAGAACAAGATTTACAATAATAATGAAAATACCGATACCGATTGTGTGCTTCAAAGCGGAATACCATACACCGTGACTTCCGCAGCCACATTCCGCCTCATCACACAAGTCACCAATATGTTCGTCATCGGTTTTGATTTTCAATGCCTTCATCACAAGGTCAACAGCAATACCTGCAACAGCTGCAATAATAACCTTTGTCAGCAGTAGCTTCCATATCATACCCGCCTTGTCGGGATGTGCAAGAAGTATCGGTACCGCCTCGTCAGAGGTTGACAAGAACACGGCAACAAGCGTACCTGCTGTAATAACACGTCCTGCATAGAAATTTGAAGCAATAACTGAAAATCCGCACTGAGGAACACAACCTAAAAGTGCACCGATTGCCGCACTCCCTGTACGTCCTCCGCCCGATTTGCGAAGAAAGCTTACAAGCTTGTCCCCTGCTTTGTGTTCAAGCAGCTCCATAAGCAGAAACGCAAGAAACAGAAACGGCAGCATTTTTGCCGAATCGAGCAATGCGTGTAGCAATATATCAAGAAAATCAAAGCCTTCATCGTGGTGATGATGGTTGTGAAGCGTAAGAAGAAAATGTGGAAAAAATGTCATTTTTTTATTCCTTTCGGTTAAAATTGCTTTAACAATTATTATAACATATTTTCCCGCAAATTTCAACCCTAAAGTGCGGTTTGCGCAAAAGAAAAAGGTATCGGAGTTCATATCCGATACCTTTTGTATTATTCGAGATTAAGCTTCTTTGAGAAAATTCTTTCCGACCCGATAAAGAATGCAATCATCAGCACAACTGTGTAAACTATAGAGAAAATCATTGATGTCATCATATATTTGTAGCCTGCTTCAAACGGCGCTACCGAATCAATGACGGTCAGATATTCAACCATTTCCGCCGACATAAACAACATCGCCACACCTGAAAGAATCTGCTCAGCAATATAAAGTGCAAAGAACATCAATACGGAAATTCCCAGCTTATGTGTGTGGAAAAGATTTCCCAGCGCAAGGCTCATATAGATATGAAGCACCATAAAGCCCGGTGTGAGCGCCATAACGATAAAACAAACCGCAAACAAGTCACGAAGCTGTTCGGGTGTTCCGTTAACAGTATCCTCAACAAAAGCAGATGACAGCACTTCCCATCCGATGTCAAGCTTGAACAGCCACAGCGGCTCGCTTGCAACAATTCCGAAGCAGATACCCATTACCACCACAGCAGCAGCCGACCAGATGTATGTTGTAATGAATTTTGACATAATAAGCTTCCAGGTAGGAACAGGAAGCGTATGCATCAGGTAGCCTTCGTCTCGTACAATGTTCTTGTAAAAGCGGATAGTTGCGATTACCAAAATCATTGTGAACATTACAATAACCGCCGCAAAAAACAGCATTGCGCAGATAATCATCATTACCTCGAAGAAGCGGTTTCCCTTGAACATTTCTGTCAGTCTGTCCAGCGCCATCAGAAGAAAACTGAACATGAGCATTGCCGCAAAAACAATGCCGTATCTTTTGTAGTCCGCAAGGATATCATATTTGATAAGCTTTCTTAACACGCAAACACCTCCCTGAACAGTCCGTCCACGGATTTGCCGTGCTCCTCACGGATTTCGTCAACGGTTTTGTGCATCACCAGACAGCCGTACTTAATCATAATTACCTCGTCGAGAACATTCTCAACGTCGCTGATAAGGTGCGTGGAAATGATAACTGACGCATTTTCGTTGTAATTGCCTATAATCGTCTTTATTATGTAGTCACGAGCCGCAGGGTCAACGCCTGCAATAGGCTCGTCAAGCAGAAACAGCTCAGCGTCACGGCTCATAACAAGGATAAGCTGAACCTTTTCCTTTGTACCCTTTGACATTGTTTTGAGTCTGTCCCCGGGCTTTATATTAAGTCTTTCCAGCATACCGTAAGCAGTTTCCTCACTGAAATCCGCATAGAAATCCTTGAAAAAGTCAACAGCCTGCTTAACAGTCATCCACTCGCTGAGATAAGTTCTTTCGGGCAGATAGGAAACGATTTTCTTCGTTTCAATTCCTATTTCCTTTTCCGAAATTGTAACCTCACCGCTGCTTTTCGTCAGCAGACCGCTGAGGATTTTGATGAGAGTGGTTTTGCCACTGCCGTTAGGACCAAGCAAGCCGATAATTTTTCCTCTTTCAATATTCAGATTTATATTATTCAGCGCAATTGTTTCTCCGAAATTCTTGCAAAGATTTTTACATTCGACCAGCACTATTTTCGTTCCTCCCCTCTGATATAATCCTCAAGAAGCTTCACAACCTCTTTATTATTATATCCAAGATTATACATCTTTTTAAGGAACAAGTCAAGCTGTTCATCGGCAAGGCTTCGGCGCAATTCTGTAATCGTTTGCGAATTTTCAGTAATAAATCTTCCTGCTGTACGCTGAGTAAAGAGCAGTCCTTCTCTTTCAAGCTCAGAAAGAGCCTTCTGCATAGTATTAGGGTTTACCTCCGCCTCGGAAGCAAGGTCACGAACCGAGTCAAGCTTGTCCCCTGCTTTGTAGTCGCCTACTGCGATACGGAATTTAATCTGCTCCATAATCTGAAGATAGATAGGAGTTGACGCATCAAAATTCCAAGGCATATAATCCCTCCCTTGTGTATTATTCGTATAATACAATGATATATCACATTTTTGATTTTGTCAAGAGGTTTTGAGAAATTTTACATATATTTGATAACTGATATGCAAATTTGCCTTTTTGCCGATTTATACTCATATGCGAACACTTTTTGTTGCACAAAAATTACAAAACCCTATTGCAAAACTGACGCATATCTGTTAAAATATGATGTATAGACCTTAATTACTATGAAAGGGCTGAGTTACATGGAAAATTATACAAGACGCGATAAAATAAATTACTACCTTGATATTGCTGAAACTGTGCTGGAAAGAGGCACTTGTATCCGAAGAAATTTCGGTGCAATCATCGTAAACAATGACCAGATTATTTCCACAGGCTATGTGGGCGCACCGAGAGGACGTGCCAACTGCGTAGACTTAGGCTACTGCACCCGTGAAAAGCTGAATATTCCGAAAGGACAGCGCTATGAGCTTTGCAGAAGCGTACACGCTGAGGCTAATGCAATTATTGCAGCTTCCCGCAAGGATATGATTGGTGCAACACTGTATCTTGCCTGCCACGACGCCAAGACAGGTGAGCTTTACGGCGAGGTTGAGCCCTGCTCAATGTGCAAGAGAATGATTATCAATTCAGGCATTACAACAGTTATTATCCGCAACACCAAGGATACATACACAACCATCAACGTTGAAAGCTGGATTGACCGTGACGAGTCAATCGAAGGCAGTGAAGGCTACTAAAAATCAAAGCTTCCGAGGAAAATTCCTTCGGAAGCTTTTTGTTTTATTTGGATTTTTTCAGCTGTTCGTTAAGCCTGTCAATAATGATGTTCATAATCTTAATTCTTGCGTAAAGCTTGCTGTTGGCTTCGATAATATTCCATGGCGCATCAGCTGTTGAGGTTTTTGCAATCATCTCGTCAACTCCCTTTTCGTATTCGTCCCACTTCTCACGGTTGCGCCAGTCCTCATCGGTGATTTTCCAGCGCTTTTCGGGAGTATTCATACGCTCGTTGAAACGCTTCAGCTGTTCTTCCTTGTCAATATGAAGCCAGAATTTAAGCACTACAATGCCTTCTCTTGTCAGCTCCTCCTCAAATTCATTTATCTCACGATAAGCCATTGCACAACGTTCTTCAGAAGTAAAGCCTTCAATACGTTCAACCATTACTCTGCCGTACCAGGAACGGTCAAAAATGGTGATGTGTCCTGTTTTTGGCAGCTTGTTCCAGAACCGCCATAGGTAATGGCGGTTAAGCTCGTGCTTGTCTGGTGCGGCAATCGGTACAGCTTCGTAGCCTCGCGGGTCAAGTGCATAGGAAATACGCTTGATTGCGCCGCCCTTGCCTGCTGCGTCCCAGCCCTCAAATACCATTACTACAGGAAGCTTCTTCTTGTAAATTTTGCTGTGAAGTTTTGCAAGTTCCTTGCGTGCCTTTTTCAGCTCATCATCGTATTTTGTAGGCTGCATAGTCTTATTTTCAAGGCTGATTTCCGCAAGCTTAGGCTTCGGAGCAAGCTTGAAGGTGTGAGCTGTTTCCTCCACAACAGGTGCAGGCTTTTCAATATTCACAGCGTTTGTAAGCTGGCTTACGAGAATATTGAACACCTGAAAGCGTGTAAATCCGCGGTCAGTTGTGTCGATAATTTTCCACGGGCAATGAGGTGTATTGGTCTTGGTGAGCATATCGTCAAACTGCTTGTAATATGCGTCGTAATTCTTGTTGCGCTTCTTGTCAAGCTCAGTAACACGCCACTTTGTGGTGCTGTCCTCTTTGAGCTTGAGAAAACGCTTTTTCTGCTCCTTTTGGGAAATGTGCAGGAAGAATTTTATGATAACATAGCCATCATCAGAAAGCTGACGTTCAAAGTTGTTTACGGAAATAATGCGCTGAGCGTATTCGCTGTCGGAAATATCCTCCTCCATTTTTGCAATGGCAAGCTCCTGATACCAGCTTCTGTCCAGCACGGCGAGACTGCCCCTTTCGGGGATTTTCTCCCAGTAGCGCTTCATCATCGGGTATCGGCGCTCAGTTTCAGTTGCAGGCATTGTCGAATAAACCTTGAAGAAACGAGGGTCAAGCATTTTTATCATATCTGCAATAAGAGAGCCTTTTCCCGAAGCACCCCAGCCTTCAAGCAGAATTATTACGGGAAGCTTTTTGTCACGGATTTTCTGCTGCAAGACGGAGAGATTTTTTTCCAGCTCCTTGGTAAGCTCCTTGTAATCAAAGGATTTGTTTTTATTGGTAAGCGCATTTTCAAGCATACTGCCAGCTTCCTTTCGGATAAAAAAATAAATACACATACATTATAACGCATTTTTTTCTTCTCTGCAAGCGTATATATAAATAAAATCCCGAGTCGCTTTTGCTCAAATTGACGTAAATGTGGTGTTTTCGTAAAATTCTATTGCAATTTAAAAAAGTTTGTGATATAATAATATGCAGTATTTGCACTGTAATCGTAATAGTCGGTGCAGAATTAAAATAAGTTAAAAGAGGTATGAATTATCATGGGATTTCCAATAGTAACACCTGCTTCTCTTAATAAGCTTAAAGAAAAGCTTGCCCCCCTTACTCCTGAGGATTTCTGCGATGTTGCAGTTTCTGTTGCAGCTGTTGAATATGCTCCCAAGCTTGAAAATATTGAAGTTGCAAGGGCTATCCTTACTGAAAAGGATATCCTTTCCTACAGTATGATTAACCTTCCTGATGACAAAAGTGAACAACTTATAGAGCAAAGCAAAGCTATCGTCGACGCTCATCCTTCCGCTGCTTATTACTGGCAGATGCGAATTCTGTTTATGAATATTCTTCAGAACAGAAGCGTCAATATTGAAAAGCGTATGCTGCTCCTCAATTACGCAGTAAAAACAACTCAGAATATGGTTGATAGCTATCAGCCGCACCTTATCCCAAAATTTATTGATGAGTTCACTTCCACCAGCGATTTTACTCCTGTTATGGAATACTTCAAGGGCGTGCGTCCTAACCCTGCATATTCCCTTGCTGACGGCATTTCTCTTATCAAGTCTCTGAAAAAGCCTAATGCTGCATATAAGGAAGTTATCAATACTGTCTACAAAAACCTTGGCGTATCGGGACCTGAAACGCTGAATATGATTGATATGAAAAATTATATCGGTATGAGAAAAGCGTTCACCGATGATATGGACGGCGAAAGAGCTTCTCTTATTGAGAATGTTCTTGTCAGCTATGTATGGACATATTCCCTCCCGTTCAATTCACCGAACTACAATTTCTGGGACCATTTTGTATTCTTCGGCTCACTTTACAATGCTGTAAAAGTTCTCTATACCTGCTATATGCCCGGCAAGGAAGAAGATGACTTTGTAAAGGCAATCAGCGCATTTGACGCTGCACTCAGAGCTTCCGACAGCAACCTTATAAGAACAGTTATTCAGGCAGCAAAAAATTCAGGTCAGAATAATAACGGTGACCTTGCTACACTTACACTCAGCTGATTTGATTTTAAACAAGCGGACAAACGATATTTCGTATGTTCGCTGTGTTTTTGCTATTGCACACATTTCTGAAAGGAATGATTTTTGTTATGGGTAACAACAATAACAACGAGATGTACAACAAGAAAAAAATTTCAAGAGATAACCGTCCCGAATTTCCTAAGAGAGCGGTTATTACAGGCGGTATGCCTTACGGCAACAAGAAGCTTCACTTCGGTCATGTTGGCGGAGTGTTCGTTTTTGCTGACGTTTACGCACGTTTTCTCCGTGACAGAATCGGCAGCGAAAATGTAATTTTTGTTTCGGGTACAGACTGCTACGGCTCACCTATTGCTGAAAGCTACAGAAAGCTTACC
>JAZSHA010000007.1:0-1757 GCA_045533025.1 Oscillospiraceae bacterium | reverse complement strand
CCCTTGACCCCCACCAAAGGGAGCAAGCTCCCTTTGGAAACCCACTGTCGCTTCGCTAACACTGCAACAAATTGTGCGCTACTAAATTATAATTTACAGTTTTATTCCTGTCACAACTCTGTCATTGCCTGCGTAGTCCTTTGTAATTTTCACGTCGGTAAAGCCGTTCCGTTCAAGAATTTCCTTCACAGCTTCGCCCTGCTCCCAGCCCATTTCAAAGGCAAGCAGACCGCCCTCACGGAGAATTTCCTTCCACAGACAGGCGATAATGCGGTAGAATTTCAGACCGTCTGCACCGCCTCTCAAAGCAAGCTCAGGCTCACGCTTCACTTCTCTTGAAAGCTCGGTCATTTCCTTGTCGGTAAGGTACGGCGGATTTGACACGATGCAGTCAATCTTGCGGTACTCCATCTCGTCCTCGGGGTCACGGAAGTTGTCCAGCAAACGCCCGTCGGTAATGTCACCCTTTATGATTTTCACGTCCGCTTCGTTGAGACGGATATTTTTCACAAGGTATGGCATAGCGTCCGAGGAAAGCTCAACAGCGTGTACCGTAGCCTGCGGAATTTCCTTTTTCAGTGTTATAGCAATACAGCCTGTGCCGCTGCACAAATCGCAGATTTCGGGGGAAGCTTTGCCGTTGTTCATAAAGTGCTTCACGACTTCCTCAACAAGTACCTCCGTATCGGGACGAGGTATCAGCACACCCTCGCCAACGTGGAAAGTCCTGCCGAAAAATTCCCAGGTGCCGAGAATGTACTGAAGCGGTATGCCGATACAGCGCTTTTCAGCCGCCGCCATAAGCCTGTCAGCGTCAGCTTCGGGGACTTCATCTTCCCCGTGAAGCATAAGCATAAGCTTGTCAGCACGGAGAATATCCTGAAAAAGACAATCCGTGTCGAAGCGATGGTCCTCCACACCTGCCACAGCAAGCATATTATCGGTCATTTCGTGTAATTCTTTTAAGGTCATAGTTCTGGTTTCCTTTTCATTTCATTAGTTCGGATATTCCGCTGGAAATAAGCACCCAGCCTATTGCAAGCAGTGCGATAATTGCGATAACTGTTCCGACAACGGCACCGGGGGCAGTGCTTCTGTGTTTTTGGGTAAGATATGCCTGCTTGTGCTTCTCCTCGGTAGTGGTATTCTGAGGATTTTTCTTCTCGTAATAAAGCTCAATAGTGCTTCTGTCAACTTCGTCAATCTCTACCGAATAGGTTTTACCGTCAACCTCAAACTCAGCAACGCTTACATGAACAATCATATCTTCAGCGGTTTTTCCTGCATTGTAGGCGGGGACAACTCTTTTGTTGTAGCTTGTTTTACCTGTAATACGGGCGGTTGTCCTTTCCCATATTTCGGGGTCAAGAGGCTTGTATTTTATAAACCTGCCGCGTATCAGCGTGTAAATGCTGTGGAGTGCCCCGATAATAATAAGTGCACCAATAATTATAAAGATTACATCAGTCATATTTTTCAGTGCTTTTAAAATGTGATAATGCCTAAATGCTCCAGCAAAATCTTTACACCAATCAGCACAAGAATTATTCCTCCCGCAAGCTCCGCCTTGCTCTTGTATTTTGCACCGAAGCGGTTGCCCAGAAGCACACCGCCCAGCGACAGCGCAAAGGTTGTTACGCCGATAAGAAGCACCGAAAGGAGGATGTTTACCTTTAAAAATGCAAAGGTTATTCCAACGGCAAGGGCGTCAATGCTTGTTGCAACTGCCATAACGGTCAACTCGCCGATTTTCAGCA
>JAZSHA010000269.1:0-3423 GCA_045533025.1 Oscillospiraceae bacterium | reverse complement strand
ACTCGATTACGCTGTCAACAATAATTCTTACAGCGTACTTATCGTAGATTTCGTCCATATTCTTGCCCTGCATAAAGGCCTTCTTGTAAATTCCGTAAATGGACTTTACACGTCCGTCAACCTGCGGCGGGCGGGTAAAATTTGCCTCAGCAAAACGCTCGGTAATCTGCTTTTTGATGGACTCGATAAAGCTTTCGCGCTCATCGCTTGTAATGCGGAGCATCTGCTCGATTTCGTTGTAGGCATACGGGTCAAGGTAGCGGAAGGAAAGGTCCTCGATTTCTTCCTTGATGGTACGTACACCGAGACGGTGAGCGATAGGCGCATAGATATTCATTGTTTCAAGAGCTGTACCTCTCTGCTTGTGAGCAGGTCTGAAATGAAGGGTACGCATATTGTGCAGACGGTCACAGAGCTTGATGAGGATAACGCGGATATCCTGTGACATTGCAAGCAGGATTTTACGCACGTTCTCCGCCTGCTGTTCTTCCTTTGTGAACAGAGGAATCTTACCCAGCTTTGTTACGCCGTCAACAAGCATAGCAACGTCCTGCCCGAAAAGCTTTTTTACCTCTTCGAGAGTGGTGTCTGTATCCTCAACAACATCGTGAAGCATTGCCGCACAGATTGTATCCGTGTCCATACCCAGCTCAAGCAGGATAAAGGAAACCGCAAGTGGATGTGAAATATAAGGCTCGCCTGAGGAGCGCACCTGATTAGCGTGCGCCTTTGCGGCAAATTCGTATGCAGAAATAATTTTGCTAAGGTCATACTGCTTGTCATCGTCCAGAATTTTCTGGATAAGCGCATCAATTGTGCATACAGTTTCAGCTTTCAGTCGCATAATAATTTCTCCTTTGGGGATTAGAGCAATTTTTTCAGCTCGCCGAGAATAGCGGAGCTGTCAAGGTCAACCTTTTCTTCTGTTGGAATACGGCTTACCGTTTCACAGTAGCGGTCAACAGCAAAAAGCTTCAGCTCCTCGAATATATCAAGCGCAAGACGGAACTTGCAGTAATTGATTGCATCGGATTGAACCATACTGTAAACGGCATCAAAGGAAACTTCCTTTTCTGTTACAGCCCTGTAAATTGCGGCAAGGTCATTTCTGTCGGGAACAATTCTTGGGATAAGTGCCTTTTCCGCACCTTCTCCGCGCTTGTATTTTTCATAAGCATCCTTTGCAGCAAAGTATTTCTGCTGAGGAATACCGCTTTTGCGCAGGTCAGCAATTCTTATGTTGACGGAAGTGTTTCCGCCGAAGGTATTTATTTCTGGGTACGCAAGAATATCCAGCATATCTCCTGCTTTGTAAGGAAATTCAGCAGTTTTTGTTCCGAACATAAGCCCATAAACACCGCTGTTTCCATATGTAAGCTTCAATTTTGTATGTGCACCGCTCGACAGTGCCGTAACGTCAAGAAGCCTTACCGAAAGCATCGCAAATAATGGTTGTGGATTCCCCTCACCGCATGGTTCAAGCACCGAAAGGGATTGCACGCTGTCAACTGAAAGCTCCTGAGGAGTTATAAGCTTATCGGCACGAAGCGTTAATACAGGCATTGCAGGGAAGTTTTCAGCTGCATATTTCTGCAAAGCACTGTCAAAATTATCAATATCGGATTTGAGAAGTGAGAAGCCGCCTGCGCCGCTGTGTCCGCCGAATTTCGTCAGCACGTCGGCACAAGCTGTCAAAGCCTTGTGAATGGAGAAGCCCTCAACGGAGCGTGCAGAGCCGCGTGCATAATCGCCGTCATCGGAAAGAATGAAAACAGGCTTGCCGAAGCGCTCAACAAGCTTTGCGGCAACAATACCGATTACGCCGTGATGCCAGCCTTCGCCGTAGAGAAATAGTACACGGTTATTGAGAATTTCGGGCTTTGCAAGGATACTGCCCTTTATTTCGTCCATTATGTCAGCTTCGGTTTTGCGGCGCTCGGTGTTAAGCTGATTAAGGCGGTTTGCAAGTACCTCAGCTTCTTCTGGGTCTTCGCAGAGAAGCAGGTTGACAGCTTCACTTGCGGAGCCGAAGCGTCCCGAAGCGTTAATTCTCGGAGCAATAGAAAATGCGGCGCTTGTTGATGAAACGGGAGCTTTTATGCCTGCAACCGAAATCAACGCCTGTAAACCTACATTTTCCGTGTTTTCAAGATAGTGAAGTCCCTGACGGACAATCTCACGGTTTTCACCATTAAGAGGAACTATATCGGCAACTGTTGCAATTGCTGCAAGGTCGGAAAACTGCTCCATTGCCGAGCTGTAATCGCCGCCGTCCATAGCTGCAATAAGCTTCAAAGCAACTCCGCAGCCACATAAATCCTTGAACGGTGAAACGTCGTCCATACGATGTGGGTCAACAACGGCAGCAGCTTCAGGGAGCATTTCTCCGGGCTGGTGATGGTCAGTGATTACGAGTTCCATACCAAGCTCGGAAACAAGCGTTGCCTCCTCGACAGCAGATATTCCGTTGTCAACGGTAACGATAAGCTCAACACCGCTTTCGGCAAGACGGGTTACAGCGTCCTTGCAAAGACCGTAGCCCTCGCTTCGGTGATTTATGTAGTATTCCACATTGCCGCCAATACATTCAAGATATGAGTAGAGAACAGCGGTTGCAGTTATACCGTCACAATCGTAGTCACCATACACGCATATGCGTTTTCCTTCGTCAACAGCGGAAAGAAGCGTTTCGGATGCCTCTCGCATATCTTTTATGAGAAACGGGTCAGACAGGATTTCTCCGTCGCCGTTTTGGTTGAAAAAGTCAGCAGCTTTTTCCATTGTATCGATATTTCTTGCAGCAAGCACCCCTGCGCAAATTTCAGAAAGGCCGCCTTGACGGGAAAGTGTTTCAACAGCCTTCGGGTCAGGCTTGCCGATAATCCATTTTTTCATATAAAATACTACCGCCGTAAACCATAAAGAGAGTAAAATAAAAATGACAGCGGTTCCTTTCAGTTCCAAAATAAATATTATCCTTTATTATACCATATTTAATGGGTAATAATCAAGATATACGGCAAACAATTTTACATGGATACGAAAAATAAATAAATGCTGGTTTTGTCTGATATATATAAAATCTTTACTGTTTCTTCACCAAATTTGTGCAAAAGTGAGAAAATATTTCTTGTCACAAATTGTACTTTTATTGTTTTTTGCTTGTTGTTATAATGAAATTGTATGTGAAAAAATGATAAAAAACAGTTCCGACAGGTGTCGGAAAGACAGCGGCTTCATACAGTCGAAAAGGAAAGGAATTAAAACTATGACAGGAACAGATATCTTATTTACCGCAATTCAGGCCTTCGGCGGTTTGGCGCTTTTCATCTATGGTATGACAATGCTGGGCAACGGTCTCGAAAAAATCGCAGGCGGCAAGCTGGAAAAAATCCTCTCCAGCCTCACAAGCAATGTATTCAA
>JAZSHA010000272.1:0-3252 GCA_045533025.1 Oscillospiraceae bacterium | reverse complement strand
CCGCTTGGCCTCCGACTTCGTTGTAGATTTCTTCAAGTTGTTCCTTGGAGTTGTTCACAACAAGCGGACGGTTTGTGTCCCCCGAAATTCGTCCGTAGCAAGTTTCAAACGGAATATCAATGTAAACAACAATGCCCGCTTCCGAAGCAATTTCCGCATTTCCCTTTTTCAGCATCGCACCGCCGCCGCAAGCAATAACAGCATTTTTCTCAGCAAGTTCACGAATAACAGCTGTTTCCGTGTCGCGGAAATATTTCTCACCTTTTTCAGCGAAAATCTGTGGAATTGACATTCCCTCACGTTCAACTATGTAATCGTCCATATCAATAAATCCACAGCCGTTTTTCCGTGCAAGAACTTTTCCTATAGTAGATTTTCCGCAGCCCATAAATCCGCATAAATAAATTGATTTCATATTATTTTTCCTCATTTTCAGGCATATCCGCCGTAAATTCAATAATCTTGTTGTGGAGCTCCTCCTCAAGACAGGAGTAAAACATAGCAAACAGCACGTCCACAAGACCTAACAGAAACATATTCTTATTGGTAATTTCAGCAAGGGAGGGGACATTGGTGTAAATGTAAGTCTTGTACCAGTCCGCAGTAAACGGAGGGAGCTTCTTGCCCTTGCGCACAAGATATTTCGTCTCCAGAAAGGTTTCCGAAATCATATCCTTGTAGTTTTCAGCACCCTTTTCCATAACAGCTGTGTACAAACGGTAAAGCTGGTCATCAGTCATACAGTCATCACCGTTTTTTACATTCTTCAGCGTTGGAATACGAACAGCCAAAGAGTACACAATCATAGGCAGAACACGGTTGTATTCTTCGTTCTGCATCTCCACACAGGTTCTGTCGTTAATTCTCAGACCAAGAGCCTGCAAACTGTCTGTGTCAGTAATATTGTTCAGAACAACTTTGAAAGCATCCTTAATATTTACATTGTAAAAATCCTTTTCCGTAATGGAATAAATATATTTAATAGCGTTGTAAAGACTAACGCCGCCCTTGATTATCGTGTCGGCAATACCGTTTATCGCCGCTGTTTCATTAATAAAAAGCATTCAGAAGCTCCTTTCGGTCAATCCTTTTTACCGTAAGCGTCCTCACGGGTAAGTCGCTCCCACTGGGGCATTTTTATCTCAACGTGTTTCTTTTCACGCTTTTCGGGAGCAACCTTTTCTCCCTCCTCATCGTCGCTGTAGCCAGCCATAAAAGCGTCAAAAAGCGTGTCAAATGTCTGCGGAACAAACGGCTTTACGTTCACCTCATCGGAAGAAACAATGCTTGCAACCTGCGGCTCGGCAGGTACAGGCTCAGGCTGAATTTCCACTTGTTTTTCAGCAATCGGCTCAACAGCCTTCGGAGCAGGAGCATTGTTCTTTTCATAAGTCTTTTCAACAGGAGCGTGCTGTGTTTTGGTTTTGCTTGCAAGTTTAACCTCCTCACAAAGCCTGTCAGAATAATCAAGGAATTCATCAAGCTGCGAAAGTGTAGCCTCACCGATTTTGAGGTTGCGCTTCATATTTGAAAGATACTGAGACCATTCCTTGAATTCATTTTCGTCAATTCCCTTGCCAACACGCTTGTACAACGCATTGTAAAGCTTCTGACAGCGCTTTTCTGTTTCAGCGGAAATAGTAACAGGAAGCTGTTCCTGCTCAGGCTCAATAATTACAGAAGGTGCTTCTGGCACTTCGTCTGCCATAGAAGCCTTTGCAGCCATAGCAATGCTTTCCAGAAGTTCCTCATACTGCATACGGCAGGTTTTTCCCGAGCTGTTAATTCTGTCGCATCTCGGATTATCATCAGTAACCGTGAAAAATCTTCCGCAGCCTTCACACTTGCGAATATAAATTCCACGCTGGAGCATAAGCTCAAATTCAAGGTCAATAATAGCCTTTAAACTGTCGGGGAGATAAAGCTCGGTTGGATTGTCACGAATTGCCTCCAGCGCAAAATTCATATCAATTTCCCCCGGACGTGACATATTCTTTACATAAGCATAAGCTTCCATAGCAACTTGGTCGTGGATTTTGGAGCAATTTCTGTTTTCCAGCGCAGACATATCCTGTCCCTGAGAGAGGGCCTCGGAAAAACGTCTGTAAATAGCTTTTGAAACCTTGCTTACCGCAAAAGCCGCATTTGGCAGAGTAGCAGGTGTGCAAAGACGAACCGAAGGCATAGCTTTGTCGGGACAGCCCAGCTCATTAGCCGCAACCGAAACCGCCAAGTCAAAGTATTCCTTTCTTGTTCGGATAATTTCCTCTGTAAGGGGAGCCTCACCCTCAGAGGTGCCGAAAATAAAATCAATCTTGTTCCGTGCATATTCCTGTAGTCTTACAATACTTGTCCAGCGGTTCATAGCACGGTTAGCTTTGTATTCGGAAATTCTGCGGAAAATAGCGGTTTCATAAAGATTTTTCGGAGTAATACACCTTGCCCAAAGCTCCTCAAGACCAATTCTTTCGCTATGGCAGATGTATTCGATAATGCAGTCCGTAACAATTTCGGAGTAATCCGTAGCAAGACAAGCCTCAATAAACGGGTGAGCACGGCTGACAACAGTCTTTGCGTTGGAAATGATATTCTGAGGTAAACGTCCGCTTTTGCGAGCAAGACGACCTGCTTCAATACACTGCTCCCAAAAATAGGTGAAATCAAATTCCGTAAAATGAAGAAGCGTCTTGGATAATTCAATTTTATAGAAATTATTGTTATCATTAACCGCAAATTTAACGATACTATTGTTCATTTCCGAACTCCTCTCCGAAATAAAACTATATTTATTTAATTATATCACATATTTCAGCTCATTTCAATTATTTTTACAAAAAAAGAGCAGCATCTCAACTAAAGGAGAAAATTTCAAAAAATACTTGCAAAAGTGTAAAATGTGTGGTATAATGTTAATACTTACGGAGTATATCCGATATATAGGTGTGCGGGCCCTGTGCAACGGAACACCGTGAACCATGTCAGGCGGGGAACCGAGCAGCATTAAGCGGAACGTTCTGTGTGCCGCAGTCAGCCTGCACACCTATGTATCGGATTTATTTTATTTTAGGGTGGTACGCTGATGCGTGATTTGCTGAATACAGTGGCGGCTTTTATCAAAAGATTTCTTCCGTGGCTTGCAATTCATACAGTAATTTTCTGCGGTGTCGGAGTTTATTATGCAGTAACAAATTATGGTGCTGATAATGCGGTAAAATATTACCTTCCTTTGCTGTACGGCTTAGCCGCAGCGTT
>JAZSHA010000178.1:0-3507 GCA_045533025.1 Oscillospiraceae bacterium | reverse complement strand
ATTGCAAGCTATTTCAGACTTGAACAGCAGCTTGATGTTACTGGACTTATTATTGGTGTTGCTGTAATCGTGTTTATGTTTATTTACCCCAAAAAGCTTGGACAGTACTGCCCTGCTTCCCTGCTTGCAATTATTCTCGCTACAGCGGCAAATATGATTTTCAAGTTTGATGTTGCGGTTGTTGGTGCAATTCCAAAGACAGTATTCCTTGATGACAGACTTGACCTTGCTGCTATGGCTGATATGGAAACTGTACAGGGACTTATTGTTCCTGCGATTTCTATTGCGGCACTCGGACTTATTGAGTCACTTCTCTGCGGTGCTTCTGCTGGCAGAATGAAAAATGAAAAGCTTAATGCTGATGTTGAGCTTGTTGCACAGGGTATCGGTAATATGATTATTCCGCTTTTCGGCGGTGTTCCTGCAATTTCAATTGCGGCACTCGGACTTATTGAGTCACTTCTCTGCGGCGCTTCAGCTGGTAGAATGAAGAACGAAAAGCTGAATGCTGATGTTGAACTTGTTGCACAGGGTATCGGTAATATGATCATTCCCCTTTTCGGCGGTGTACCTGCTACAGCGGCTATTGCCCGTACAAGCGTTGCTATCAAGTCAGGTGGTCAGACTCGTCTTACTTCTATTATTCACGCTGCAGTACTTCTTCTGTCTATGTTTGTACTTGGCGGTGTAATGTCTAAAATTCCGCTTTCTGCACTTGCAGGTGTACTTATCGTTACAGCCTGGAGAATGAATGAATGGGAAGCTATCAAGTCAATTTTCGGCAAGAAAATCAAGACAGCTATTTTCCAGTTCCTTATTACAATGGCTGCTACAGTTATTTTTGACCTTACTGTTGCAATTCTTATCGGTGTTGCATTCTCTATTATTATGTTTGTTGTTAAGGTTTCCGATATGCAGGTTTCCGTTGCACAGGTTGACCCTGCAAAGCTTGACAGTAACAATGTTGACCCTGCAAAACTTGATTACACTTGCGTTGTTTATGTTTCTGGTCCGCTTTATTTTGGTACTTGTAACAAGCTTGAAGAAAAGATTTCGGCGCTTGGTGAAAATTACAACGTAATCTTCTCTATGCGTGGTGTAACTGTTGCGGATATTTCGGGCATTGAAGCTCTGCACGAATACTGCGAAAGACTTATTTCACAGGGTATTATGGTTTATTTCTCCTGTGTACAGCCACCTGTTATGGAAATGATTGAGCGCTGCGGTCTGAAGGAACGTTTCAAGGACGATATGTTCTTCTGGAGCACAGACAAGGTTTTTGAGCATATTTCTAAATTATAATTATTGGCACTCCCGAGAAATCGGGAGTGCTTTTGACTTTTATTGGTGTGTGTGGTATAATTGGTCAAGGAGTGATATTATGGAATTTATAAAATCAACTGAAATCAAGGAGTTATCCAACCCAGGGGTTGTATCAAGACAGCTTCTTAATCCTGACAATTCAGAAAGCAAGAGAGTTACTATAACAGAAGTTCATCTTGAGGTTGGTGCTTGTCAGCCACGACACACTCACGATGCTTCCGAGCAGATTTGGTATGCTGTAAAGGGTTGTGGAACACTTCTGCTTGAAAATGATACAACTATGCCGTTTAATGTTGGTGATGTAGTACGGTTTGCTGACAAGGATGTTCATGGGTTACTGAATGATGGTGATGAGGAGTTTATTTATATTTCTGTAACTGCTCCGCCTATTCATTTTGGGTATGCTTATAGGGATGAGAAATAAGGTGTTAATTTGAATAAGATAATCATTTGTGGCGGTAACGGTGCTGGTAAAAGCACGTTAGGAAAGGCATTTGCTGAAAAAAATGGCTGGGTTTTCAGAGATATTGAAGATTATTATTTTCCGAAAACCTGTGCTGAATATGCTTATGCGGTATCAAGAACCGAAGAAGAAGTTGCAAAGCTTCTATATGAAGATTTGAAGAAGTATGACAATCTGATATTGGCATCTGTAAGAGGAAATTACAGCAAAGAAATTGAAACTATGTTTACTTGTGCTGTTTATGTAAGCGTGCCAAAAGAAATTCGTATGAAAAGAGTTCGGGAACGCTCATACAAGAAATTTGGCGACAGAATGTTAGAGGGCGGAGACTTATATGAGAAGGAAAAAGGCTTTTTCGATATGATAGAAAAGCGTTCTGACAAAACGGTTACGGATTGGCTTGATACAATGGATATTCCGATTATTACTGTTGACGGGACGCAAGATACAGAAGATATTGTTGCTGAAATAATAAGCAAATTACATAGTATAAAAAGTAACCAAAATTCCCCCTAATCTCACATTCCATTTCTTATAAATTATCATTGATTTTTATATGATGATGTGATAAAATATTATTGTTAAATTTTATACAAAGGAAGTATTCTTATGAAATATGTTGTTTTGCTCTGCGATGGTATGGCTGACTACCCTAATGAAGTGCTGGGCGGTCTGACTCCTATGAGCAAGTCTGTTACACCTAATATGGATAAGCTTGCAAAGGACTCTGTTATCGGTCTTGTAAAGACTGTTGCTGACGGATTGAAGCCCGGCTCTGACGTTGCAAATCTTTCCGTTCTCGGTTATGACCCTGCTGTTTGCTATACAGGACGTTCTCCGCTGGAGGCTGGTTCTATCGGCATTGATATGCTTGAAGATGATGTTTCTTTCAGATGCAACCTTGTTACTGTTTCTGAGGAAGAAAATTTCGAGGACAGAACACTCGTTGACTACTGTGCTGATGATATTTCCACCGCTGAGGCAAAGGAGCTTGTTACATATCTTGCTTCCCATTTTGACAATGATGAATTTAAGCTTTACAGCGGTGTAAGCTATCGTCACTGCCTTATTTGGCACAAGGGTACTCTTAATGTTGGTACACTTACTCCTCCGCACGATATCACAGGTCGCAAGGTTACTGAATATGTACCAAATCACCCTAATGCTGAAAAGCTTTTTGATATGATGAAGAAGAGTTATGCGCTTCTCAAAGACCATCCTGTTAACAAGGCTCGTGAAGAACGCGGTCTCCGTCCTGCAAACTGCATCTGGCTTTGGGGCGAAGGTAAGCGTGCTAACCTTGCTGATTTCAAGGAAACATATGGACTTAAGGGTACTATGATTTCCGCTGTTGACCTTCTCAAGGGTATCGGCAAGTTCGCTAATATGAACGTTGTTGAGGTTGAGGGGGCAACAGGCTACATTGATACAAACTTCAAGGGCAAGGCCGAGGCTGCTGTTAAGGCACTTGCTGACGGTCAGGACTTTGTTTACATTCATGTTGAAGCACCAGACGAGTGCGGACACAGAAACGAAGCTGAAAACAAGGTTAAGTCCCTTGAAATCATCGACAAGGAAATTCTCGGCGCAATTCTCCCTGAGCTTGACAAGTACGATGATTACAAGATTATGATTCTCCCTGACCACCCTACTCCGCTTGCGCTTAAGACTCACACAAGCGACCCTGTTCCGTTTATGATTTACACAAAGAGTGTGAAGTG
>JAZSHA010000001.1:0-9975 GCA_045533025.1 Oscillospiraceae bacterium | reverse complement strand
CCTTTCAGGACAAATCACATAAATACAAGCAAAAAAATGCTTACATTTATTATATCACAAAATTTTTGATTTGGCTACTATTTTTTTGCATATTTCCATAATTTTATTAAAATTATTAATTTCGTCCATATTTATCCAGTTAATTCGTTCATCACGCCGAAACCAAGTGAGCTGTCTTTTGGCGTATCTGCGTGAGCTGAGCCGTATTTTGTCAAGACAGTCATCAAGAGAAGCTTCTCCTTCAAAATATGGAATAAGCTCCTTATATCCTATTGCCTGACAGGCCGTACCAAGCTTTTCATTATCAAAAACAGCTTTGCATTCCTCAACCATGCCGTTTTCAGCCATAATGCTCACACGCAGATTTATTCTGTCATAAAGTTTCTGCCTGTCAGCATAGTTAAGCCCTATCATACAAAGATTATATGGACATTCTGTACCTTTGTTCTGCTTTTTGTACTTACTGAACTTAACTCCTGTCAACTCATATACTTCAAGTGCACGGATTATTCTTACCGTATTCTGTATCGGCACGATTGCGGCTGTTTCAGGGTCAATCTGCTCCAGTCGCTTATAAAGCATCTCAGCACCATACTGCTCCATTTCTTCAATAAGCTTTTTTCTGACACTTCCATCGGTTTCAGCGTTGTCAAAATTAACGTCATCAACCAACGAATTGATGTACAAGCCTGTACCTCCGACAAGAATAGGAAGATTCCCCTTTGCACACACTTCATCAATTTTCTGCTTGGCAAGTGCTACATAATCCGCAACGCTGAAATCGGTATTCATATCAACTATACTTATGAGATGATGAGGAATTCCGTCCATTTCTTCAATAGTCGGTTTAGCTGTTGCAATATCAAGACCTTTATAAATCTGCATAGAGTCAGCAGAAATAACCTCTCCGTCAAATTCTTTTGCCAAAGCAATACCGAGGGCTGTTTTGCCCGAAGCTGTAGGACCTGCAACAACAAGCAGCGGATTCTTTTTTTCAGGCATACTGCCCCTCCTTTTTATACAATTCTTTTAAACTGCTTTTCAAGCTCTCTTTTCGTCAGCTTAAACATTACTGGGCGTCCATGCGGACAATATCTGATACGTTCATCTGTGAGAATTGTTTTTACAATTACAGAAAGCTCGGAAAGTGTATTTATGTCATTTGCCTTTATTGCCGCCTTGCAGGCAAAGGTATGATACATATCATCAAGTATTTCGGGCATTGGATTAACCTTATTGTCACTGATGTTTCTTGAAAGCTCAATTATCAAATCAGACGGATTACAACCGTCCAATATGCTTGGTATACCGTTTACCGCAACCTTTGAAGAACCTGAAATCTCAAATTCAAATCCAAGTTGCGAAACAAAATCCTTATTCTGCACAAGAGCATTGAATTCCTCAAAATCAAGCAGCACCTCAGGCGGATTAAGAAGCATCTGACAAACAAGCTTCTGCTTACCGCTTTTAAGCTTTTCAAAAAGAATTCTCTCGTGCGCAGCGTGCTTATCTATAAATACAATATCGCCTTCAACCTCAGCAATAATATAATTTTTGAACACCTCACCTATTACACGAAAATATATTTCCTTAGGTGGTTCAGGAGCTATTTCCTGCTTTTTTTCAAATGAAGCCTCAGAAATGTATTTGAACTGCATATCCTCAACAGGTTTAAGCTGTTCTATAGGCACTTCCTCACTCACAGGCTCAGGAGTAATTTCATAAGGTATATTTACGATATCTACTTTTGCAGGTTCATTTATAACTGCGCTGACTGATACAGCGTTTTCTTCTACTCTTTGCGGTACTGCTGGAATATGCTCCATTGGAGTTACACGATATTCGGGAAGCGGCTCAACATAAACTGGTTTGATTTCCTGCACCGTTACCTCAGGCTGAATTTTCATCTGAGTGTATTCGGGTGGTTCTTCCTGAATTGGTTTTCTGTAGTCAATAACAGGCTTTTTTATGTTTATTTCCACAGGCTTTGAATCAAGAAGTATTGCATTTTTTACTGCAAAAAAGATACTGTCCGCAATAATTCTTTCATCTGTAAATCTTACTTCAATTTTGGCAGGGTGAACATTTACGTCAAGTATTGACGGCGGAATGGTAAGCCTTAACACACAGGACGGAAACTTGCCCTCCATAATGCTGTTCTGGTAAGCGTGCTCCAACGAACGGGTACACACAAGCGACTTAACATATCTGCCGTTTATGAAGAAATGCTGCATTGTACGGTTAGGTCTGCCGAAAAGTGGTTTTACGGTAAAACCGTCTATTTTAATCCCATTGAGTTCATATTCAACAGGTATCATTGAAGCAGCAAACTGTTTTCCCATAACTGCATAAACCGATGAATACAGGCTGCCGTCACCTGGTGTAATAAACTCCTGACGATTGTCACGGATAAATTTGAAGGCTATTTCAGGGTGAGAGATTGCTATTTTATCTACAATAGCCGCTATTGCATTTCCCTCAGCAACGTCCTTTTTGAGGAACTTTAATCTTGCAGGGACATTATAAAAAATATCGCGGATAATTATTGTTGTACCGTCGGGACAGCCTGTCTGCTCATATTCCTTTTCGACTCCGCCGTTTATGGAATAATGTGTGCCATATTGTTCATTTGCAGTTTTGGTAAGCACATCAACCTTTGCTACAGCGCATATTGAAGCAAGCGCCTCACCTCGGAAACCAAGAGTAAGGATACTGTCCAAATCGGATTTATCGTGGATTTTACTTGTAGCGTGACGCAGAAAAGCTGTCGGTACATCTTCATATTCAATTCCACAGCCATTGTCTGTAACACGGAGATAGCTTATACCACCGTGCTTTATTTCCACAGTTATCGCTGTAGCACCACTGTCTATGGAATTTTCAATCAGCTCTTTTACAATTGAACTCGGACGTTCAATTACTTCACCTGCCGCAATAAGCTCAGAAGTTTCCTTGCTTAAAACCTGCACCTTAGCCACTTAATCCACCTCTTTTATTCTAACATTCCGCAAAGCTCACGGAGAAAATATTTTGCGTCCTCATCGGTAAGCTCGTCAACATTGGTTTTCTTTAATTTATCAATAATTTTGTCGTTTCCTATAGTGCCGAAAGAAATCTGTTCGTCATTTTTCTTCACAGTCTCGATTTTCTCCTGCTCCATCTGTTCAAGAAGCTGTTTTGCACGCTTCAAAACCTTATTGGGAAGTCCTGCAAGCTTGGCTACATCAATACCATAGCTTTCATCGACTCCTCCAGGAACAATTTTACGCAGGAATTTTATATCCTCGCCGCGTTTTTTTACAGCAACACTGAAATTCTTAACGCCGTCAAGCTCGTCCTCAAGCTTGATAAGCTCGTGGTAATGTGTTGCAAAAAGCGTTTTACAGCCAAGGACACGGGCATTTGCAATATACTCCGCAACAGCTGTTGCGATGCTTATACCGTCATAAGTTGAAGTACCTCGTCCTACCTCATCAAGAATTACAAGGCTCTGTTTGGTTGCATTTTTAAGGATATCAGCAACTTCGCTCATTTCTACCATAAATGTAGACTGCCCTGCTGTAAGGTCATCGGACGCTCCTACACGAGTGAAAATCTTATCAACAATTGTTATTTTAGCGTATTTTGCAGGCACAAAACAGCCTATCTGCGCCATGAGCGTGATAAGTGCAGTCTGCCTCATATATGTAGATTTACCTGACATATTCGGTCCTGTAATAATTGCCATACGGTTATTGTTCAAATCTAGATATGTATCATTTGGCACATAGACCTCGTCGGTAAGCATAAGCTCAACAACGGGGTGTCTACCGTCCTTGATATCAATAATACCGTCAATTGCAATGTCAGGCTTTGTATATTCGTTTTTCAATGCTGTATAGGCAAAAGAGCAAAGAACATCAAGCTGTGCAATGGCGGAAGCTGTTTCCTGCACATTCACAAGCTGTGTTGCAACAAAATCCCTCACCTCGCAGAAAATCTCATACTCAAGTGAAAGTACCTTTTCATTTGCACCGAGAATTTCATTTTCAGCTTTTTTCAACTCATCTGTAATAAATCTTTCACAGTTTGCAAGGGTCTGCTTTCTTATGTAATGTTCAGGAACCAAATCATAGTATGACTTAGTTACTTCAATATAGTAACCGAACACACGGTTATATCCAAGCTTCAGATTTTTTATTCCTGTTGCTTCTTTTTCACGCTGTTCAATTTCTTCAATAATCCCCTTGCCGTTTTTGATTATTCCTCTCAGACGGTCAAGCTCCTCATTAAAGCCGTCCTTGATTACTCCTCCCTCTTTTGCACTTACAGGCGGTTCATCAACAACAGCATTTTCAATGAGTCCTGAAATTTCGCTGAGTGTATGTATGTTATTATTAAGCTCACGCATAAGCTTGCAGTTGAAATTTTCCATAAGCATTTTTATGGACGGAAGCTGTAATGCAGTGAGAGAAAGTGACTTCAAATCACGCGGTGTAGCTGTCTTATACATTACCCTTGTCATAAGACGCTCAATATCGTACACGCCCGAAAGAGCATCAGCAAGCTCCTCACGGATTATGGATTGCTTGCAAAGTTGTTCAACCGCATCAAGACGGTTCATAATTATAGCAGGCTTGATAAGCGGCTGTTCGATATATGCTTTAAGCAGACGTTTACCCATTGAGGTTTCCGTATGGTCAAGCACCCAAAGAAGACTGCCCTTCTTTTCCTTATTACGCATAGTTTCAGTAAGTTCAAGATTACGTCGTGCCGTAAAATCAAGCTCCATAAAATAGCTGTCATTATAACGCTTGATTTCTGTAAAACGTCCAATCAGGGCCTTTTGCGTGTCGCTGATATAATCAAACAATCCGCAAACACAGCTTGCTTCTATTGTATCTTCATTAATACCGATTTCGCACATTTCTGCAACGTTGAACTGTTTAAGAACAACGCTTTTCTTAATTTCTGTATCAAAGCATTCGTTATCCAGCAGCTGTACTGAGCAATTAAGCTTATTTCTGATAAAGTCATTTACAATTCTGAAATCAAGGAATTTATCGTTGAACAGAACCTCCACCGGTTCAAAGCGTGAAAGTTCATTGATTACTTCATTCTGCACGTCTTTTCCAGTTTTTCTGAACAGATGTACCTCACCTGTTGAAATATCAGCAAAGCACATTGCACATTCTTCATCATTCACATAAACTGCGCAGAGGTAATTATTTTTTGATTCGTCAAGAAGAGTACTTTCAGTAAGAGTACCCGGTGTAACAATTCTTACTACGTCACGCTCAACAATTCCGCCTTTTACGTCCTTAGGGTCGGTAAGCTGTTCACAGATTGCAACCTTCATACCCTTTTCAATAAGGCGTTTTATATAAACCTCACTTGAATGATAAGGTATTCCACACATCGGTGCACGTTCTTCAAGACCGCAATCACGTCCTGTAAGAGTAAGTTCAAGCTCCCTTGAAACAAGAAGTGCGTCGTTGAAAAACATCTCATAGAAGTCACCGAGTCGGAAAAAGACAATATATCCGTCATATTTTTTTTTGACGGAAAAATATTGCTTCATCATCGGTGAAAGACGTTCAAAGTCAATCTGCATATCCATAATCTCACCATCACTTCCCTTAGGAAGCCTTCCTCTCTTTCCGAATTCAAATCATCGTTTCAAATATATCAAATTTACTGCAAATGACCCGCCGCATATACGGCAGGTCAATCAAAACAGCTTTATTGATATTAGTGGCAGCCGCCGCAGGTTGAACAGCTTCCGCCGCAGCTATGTGGCTCTTCTGTAGGACAAGTTGCAGGGTCCTCACCATTTGCGGAATATGTGATAACCATATTAATCTGGCTGAGCATTGTATCCATAGCATTCTTAGCTTCGTTGTATGCAGCCATATTCGGATTAGCCATAATTGTTCCATAAAGGGACTTGATTTCGTTGTCGAGAGCTGTAAGCTTTTCAGCGCTGCGGTCTTCCTTACCCATTTCAGCGTTAAGCTCAATTCTCTTCATCTGGAATTCATTGATAAGCTGCTGGAGTGCAGAGTCATTATCATTTGCTTCCTTAGCCTTGCAGTATGCAGCATATCTTTCATCTTCCTGAATCATCTTTCCAAGTTCTCTTGCTTTGTCAATTACGTTCATTTTTATTACTCCTTTTAATTTATAATTTCACCTTGCAAAGCCCAGTTAAAGGCTTTCGTGATTTTAACTTTTTTACGCTGTCCAATCAAAGGACAATCTGATTTTGCTTCGACGATTATGAATTCATCGCTCTTGCCGCTGTACCAACCCTCATTTTTACTCTCGGACTCAAACAGCACCTCCAGCGTTCTTCCCTCAAAACGCTTAAAGAAATCCGTTGAGATTTCACGCTGAAGCTCAAGAAGCTCTCTCATCCATTTGCCTTTATCCTCATCTGAAGTTTTGTCATCTATACGTGCAGCCTTTGTTCCTGTACGCTTGGAATAGATGAAAGAAAAGATATTATCATACTTAACCTTCTTCATTATATCAAGCGTGCCCTTAAAATCCTCATAGGTTTCATTTGGGAAACCAACAATAATATCGGTGCTGAATGAAAAATCGGGAATTCTGCTTCTTGCGTAATTAACGATTTCCATATATTTTTCCACAGTATATCGTCTGTTCATCGCTTCAAGAATTCTGTTGCTTCCCGATTGCAAAGGTAAATGCAGATGCTTACACACTTTATCGCACTCAATTATTGTATCAATGAGCTCATTGGTTGCGTCCTTCGGATGCGGAGACATAAATCTGATTTTAAAATCACCATCAATATCGTTTATCATGCGGAGAAGCTCCGAAAAGCTGACAGGCGTTTCAAGCGTTCTACCGTATGAATTGACATTTTGTCCAAGCAGCATAATTTCCTTATATCCGGCATCGGCAAGCTCTTTTACTTCTTTGAGTATAGCCTCAGGCTGTCTGCTGCGTTCCCTGCCTCTTACATAGGGAACTATACAATACGAACAGAAATTATTACAGCCATACATTATAGGCACACCAACTTTAAAGCTGCCGCTTCTTACTGCTTTTATGTTTTCTGAAATTTCTCCGCTGTATTCTGTAATATCAACAGCAGTTTTTCTTTCGGTAAGAACATTGTATAAAAGCCTTGGGAGTTCATTCAACGCAAATGTTCCAAAAATAAGGTCGACCTGCTTGTAAGTTTTCTTTATTTTTTCAACCACGTGCTCTTGCTGAGCCATACAGCCGCAAATGCCGATTATCAAGTCGGGATTTTGCTCCTTCATATGTTTCAGATTACCGATAAGACCGTATATTTTCAGCTCGGCATTTTCACGCACTGCACAGGTATTATAGATTATAAGGTCTGCCGAAGATATATCGGAAGTTATTCCGTAACCCATTTCCATAAGCAGTCCGAGTATTTTTTCGCCGTCACTTACATTTTGCTGACAGCCGAAGCTGTGAAGGTAACAAAGCGGCGGTGCTTCTCTTGCAGATAATATGTTCTGCACTTTATCCTTATATTCAGTCACTTGACTGCTCTCCTTTTCGCATTATAACAATATTCTATGATATTATATCACTTTTTTTGATTAATTGCAACTGTTTCAATACACTTTTTCACTGCCGTCAAACAATATTTTTATTTCTGTAGGAACAAATCCGCCGTAATTCTGATATTCAGCATATATTTTACCGTTGAACTCAAAAATAAGGATTTCATCATTTGGATTATCGTTATTTACATATTTAACAGCTGTAACATATTCAGCAAGAGTCAGATTGTCATTGTATGGATAAAACTCAGTTTCGATGTCCTCAACAGCATCTCCGAAGTTGAAAAGAATTCCTTTTTGTGCAAAATCTTCAACATCATCAATTCCGCTGAAAAGGATTGAAAGCTTATACCCTTTTTCGTCTTTTTCAAGCCTTGAATTTTCATATTCAAGCCCATACTCTTTTGAAACAGAAGCATATTCATAGTGCATTTCGGTCAATTCATCTGTCAAATCTACAGAATTGCAAACCATATAATACGGACGGTCAATCATACCAATCAACCCCTTACCTCCGAAATAAATCAGGCAGAAAAGTGCTATGGAAATAATGGTATACAAAATCGTCTGCTGCTTAGTATTTTTAGGTGTGTGAACCTCGACCTCATTAGCTTCCTCTGCTTTTTCGTTAATATTTATTTTCTCTTCCATCTGTTCAAATTGCTCCTTTCGGGACTGTATTATTTATAGAATATCACGAATTTTTTTTTTGGTCAAGTTTATAGTGATTTTTTACTCAAATTATGCTATAATTATTTCACATATAAATTGAGAGGATATGAAAATGAAATATAAAATCAACTGGGATGGCTCTGATGGCGTATTTGCAGTACCCGATACAGTCGCTGACTCATTAAAGCTTGCAAACGGAAAGGCAGTAAAGGTACTGCTTTACATATTAAAAAATAAAATTTCGGACATTGATTTTCCTTCTGTCTCTTCTGCATTGGGAATAACAGATGAAGATGTTGAGGATGCTATGTCATTCTGGCAGCAGGTAGGTGTTTTATATGCCGACGGGAACAAGCCTGCTGAAACTCTAAGGCAAACTGCTATTGCTGCCCCTGCCATCAAACCGACCAAAATTTCAGCTGAACGTGCAAAGGAAAAGGCAACAAAAATGCTTTCTCCTGCGGAAATTGCTGAGCGTGCCGAAAAAGTCGAGGAAATCAAATTTCTGTTTAATGCCGCTGAAGCAACTCTCGGAAGAGTACTTACATACACGGAACAGCGAACAATTATATGGCTTTATGAGTATTATGGAATTGCTCCCGATATACTTATGATGATTATGGATTTTGCCGTTTTACAAAACAAAGCAAGCATAGGCTTTATTGAAAAAATTGCTGTAACATGGCACGATAATGGCGTTACAACTCACGACCAGGCTGAACGTGAAATTCGTCAGCTTAACAATTTCTATTCTCTGTCAGGACAGATTTCATCAAAGCTTGAATTGAACAGAACACTTACTCCAACCGAACGTAAATTTGTAAACGACTGGGCTTCTAAGAGCATTTCAATAGAATTGATTATTCTTGCTTACGAAAGAACTATTGATTCAATCGGAAAGGTTAAATTCAGCTATATGAATACCATTCTGCTTGATTGGTACAGCAAAGGCTGTGCTTCACCGAATGATGTAAAAGCACTTGAAGCTAATCGAAACAATACTAAAATGGCTGCAAATTCAACCTCTGAAAACAGCAGTCACTCCTATAACATTGACCTTATGTTTGAACACGCAATGAATACTACTCCAAAGCTTAAAAAGTAACCGGAAAGGAGCGAGAGACTGATGTCATTTGACAGATACACCTACGAAAAAGCTGAAAATGAAATTAAGCAACGCCGTTTCAAATCGGAAAACCTATTGAATGAGCGTACTAATGAAGTTAATGAAAGAATTCCTGAAATTAAAGAGATTTTAAGCACAATTTCTCAAACAAGCATTGAACTTTCTAAATTAATTATTAAAAAAGAAGGTAATTTCTCTGAAAGCTTCAATAAAATCAAGACTCAGAATTTACAGGGACAAGCTATAATAAAAAAACTGCTTGTACAAAACGGCTACCCTGAAAACTACCTTGAGCCTGTCTACACCTGCCTCGAATGCAGGGATAAGGGCTACATCAACGGTGAACGCTGTTCCTGTTTCAACAGGCTTCTTACACGTTTTGCTGTTGAAAAACTTAATTCCGAGGCAAATATGCCTGAGTGTGATTTTGAGCATTTTTCTTTGGACTACTATAAAGATATCAGCACACCCAATTGCCCCGATTGCTACAGAAAAATGGCTGAAAACCTTGATTTCTGCAAGGAATACGCTGATAACTTCTCTCTGAATTCAGAAAGTCTTTTTCTTATAGGTCAAACTGGTGTGGGAAAAACCCATATTTCCCTTTCAATCGCAAAAGAAGTTTCTGCA
>JAZSHA010000165.1:0-8269 GCA_045533025.1 Oscillospiraceae bacterium | reverse complement strand
CCCTGATTTACTGGCTCACCCGTGAACGGGTCGGTATACTCTTTAAAGCTTATTTGGTCGCACGCTATATCTTCTTGTAGTTGGTTCCTTACATATTCTGCAATGCGTTTTTCATTCTTACCTACTGTATCTACATAATATCTCTGCACCAGAAATGTCTGTTACCGTATTTGTACTTTAAATTTGCGTGTCTGTCAAATATCATCAGAGAACTTTTTCCCTTTAAATATCCCATAAATTGTGCTACGTTTAGTTTTGGCGGTATTTCTACCAGCATATGTATATGGTCAGGACAGGTTTCTGCCTCTATTATGTTTACACCTTTTTGTTCACATAATTTCCTCAGAATTACTCCTATGTCTACTCTTATCTTTCCATATATTACTTACCTTCTGTACTTCGGGGCAAATACTATATGATACTTGCAATTCCATTTTGATATGTGAAAGCTATGCTTCGCAAAGCTGACTATTAATGTCATTCATTGACATTTCCTCCTGGTCATTATTTTAATTGCGGTCGGCAAGCCTGCTTTTATTTTAATTCGCAATGAGGTTTTTGTCCATAGCTATAAGCTCTGAACCCCCAGTAAAACTGGGGGTTTAACTATACAATGAAACCGCATACACAAATAAATGTATGCGGTTATTTTATTGCATTAGGTTTTCGGGAAATGTATGCCGTTGATAACCTGTGTATGACTGTTCTCGTTGAAGCAATCTACAGAATTTATCGGCGAAAAGGGTTCGGGTAAATCCACTGTGAAAAAGCTTATCTGTGGTCATCTTGTTCACGATGGCGTTGAAATAAAGCTGTTCGGCAACTCAGGAATAAGCTTTAAAGTTTTATTATATCTGATTATTATTTTTTCTTACTCCCCATCTTTTTATCGAAAAATTACACTACTAAATTTATATATTTTCTGCCAACGCTTTACGCTTTTTCCATTTTCCCGACAAAAAATAAATCATACTTGGAATAGCATATCCGTATGGTGCAAGTCCGTAGCCAAGCACAAATCCAAAGAAACCCCAGCCAAAGAATATGCCAAAGAGCCAGCTGAGTCCAATTCGGAGTAAAACCCCATCAAGAAGTGCAAGAACCATACTTAGCTTGGCATTTCCGATGCCTTGAATAAATGCACCGCTTCCACGCATTATGGTAAACGCGGGAAACATCCAGAGTATTGCTTTTATAAATTCACCCGACATATTATGAACAAGGATATCGTCAGAGAACAGCATAAAGAGTTGTTTGCCAAGCGTTATGTACAAAACAATAAAGAATATCGTTAATGCAGCCGAGAAAACCCACGCAACGTATACAACCCGTTTTGCACGGTCGTGCTTTGCTGCACCGATATTTTGACTAATCATAGGAACAGCTGCATATTGTACACCTTGCGAAATCTTGTTTATTATGTCATCTATTCTTACACCGACGCCAAAGGTTGCGGAAGCAACCACACCTACATCATTTATCATAGCATTGACAACAAGCATCGAAAGATTGATAAAACCCGATTGTATAGCCATAGGTGTTCCGAGTCCTGCTATCATAGCAACATATTTCAATTTAGGAATGAAGCTTTGTATTTTGAAATCAAAGCCAAATAAGTCTTTTTTGCGGAAAAGGTAAATCAAAGAGAAAACAAAAGACACAGCCTGACCGATTATTGTTGCCCAAGCAGCTCCTGCGACACCCCAATTGAGAAGTCCCGTAAAAATGATATCAAGCACAAGATTTACTCCTGATGCTATTCCAATAAAAAGGAAAGGACGTTTTGCATCTCCCATTCCCCTCAGAACAGAAGATACCATATTGTATCCTGCTGTGAAAATAAGACCTGAACTGCAAATAACAAGATAATCTCTTGCCATTTCGTAGGATTCATTCGGTATTTTCATAATATTGAGTATCCAAATCTGCGCACACAGCATAACGCAGGTAAATATTAATGCAACTGCAGCAATAAAGGCAAAAAGCGTACCTATGATATCATTCATTTCTTTTCGTTTTTTTGCACCAATCGCTTGTGCCAAAAGAACCTGCCCTGCATTTGAGAAGCCAAGACACACCATTGTTGCAAAGTTTACTATCTGACTGCTCTGTGAAACAGCAGAAAGTCCCGGAGTACCCACAAACTCTCCGACAATTATCATATCTATTGTACTGTACAGCACTTGAAGCGCATTTGATGCCATAAAAGGTATAGCAAAGAAAAAGAGTTGCTGTGCGATATTCCCTTGCGTAAAATCCTTTGATAAGCTTTTGGTGCTCATCGTTTACTCATCTCCTATGTGCAAATAACATCACACCATTAATTAGCCAAGAACTACGTAACATCCTGTTTTCTTGTTACAATAATTTCTTGTTTATTGCACTAATTATACCACATTCATCTCTCAAAAACAATACATACTGTATCCTGAATTTTACGCAAGCAGGGTAAGAAATAATCTAATGGATATACAAATTAACTTTGTAAATTTTAGGGAGAGACTGTATTTGAAAGTAAAACCTGTTCAGGACATTAAGGAACGCGCTGTGGTTTCTGGATAGTATATGGTTGTCGTAAATTAGAAAATACATTTTTGTTATTTTGTAGGGATTGGGATATAATTTATTCGCCGCAGTTTTTGATAATTGCAGCGGTTTTATTTACCCCAAAGGCAAATTATGGTGACGTAATTATACTTTACCATAGTTTAATGAGCAATCATATAATGATATTGCAATTTTATCATAATTATTTCAGATGGTTTTTTTCTAAATGTTGACACAAATAAAAAAAATATGGTAAAATAAATTAAACTTTTTTGCAACCTTTTTGCAGGATAATCAGTGTTAATGTCAGGAGGTCAGATTTGGCAGTATGGAAAATATGACGGCAGAGAAGCTGTTGGAGAAATATTCAGATATGGTGTACCGTATTTCTTATGCGCGTACACAGAATATCTATGACGCTCAGGACATTACGCAGGAGGTGTTCCTGAAGTACATAAAATCGGGTAAAGAATTTATCGATGAGGAGCACCGCAAGGCATGGCTTCTCAAGGTTGCCGTAAATACGGGCAATACTTTTGTAAAAACAGCTTGGTTCAGACACCGTGCGGATTTTGACGAGGCTGCTGATATGACAGAGGCAATGCCTGAAAAAAGTGAGGTTTACTATGCAGTAAAGGACTTGCCAGAAAAATATCGTGTTATCGTGCATCTTTTTTATTTTGAGGAACTGCCGATAAAGAATATATGCACTATTCTCGGAATAAGCGAAACAGCAGCAAAATCACGACTTCACCGTGCGCGAGAGATGTTGAAGGAAAAACTTAAGGAGGCGGATTATGAATTTTAAAGATGAATACAAGCGTGATTATGCGCAGATTACAACTGATGAAGCGTTCAGAAGTCAGCTTGCAGAAAAAATGAATAAGACTGCTCCTGCGAAAGTCAATATAAAGATGATTACAACCATCGTATCAGCAGCGGCAGTTGTTGCATTGGTAATAGGAATAGCTGCCTTAAAACCTGCCGAAAATGAAATAGACATTTCGGTAAAGGGCGAAACTGCCGCATCACAATCACTTACTGAAGGACTTTTTGATATTAATGTATGGTACGTAAGTGCTGCAAGTGATGAAGAAATTTATGCTGAGTTTTCAAGACTTATGTCTGATGGAAGTCTTGAAACTTTGTATTGCTCCGATGACAGCGCATTTGATGATGATGATATTCTTGACAGCACAGACATGAATGGGCTTGCTGAAAAGCTTTCAGCAGCTGAACAGACAGAGGAAGCTGTCAACGGAACGGAAAAACGTTGTATGGCAGTTTTCAGTGGCGGTGAAATAATTAAGTTCAGCTTGTGGAATGATGAAATTATCAAGCTTGACGACTGTGGCAAGGCGTATAAAATCAAGTGATTTTCTTTTCCGATTGTTCAAAAAACAATCGGAAAAATTTTTTTGAGAATTTTTGCAACCTTTTGAAATGTTGCTCAGTGTTAAGAGTGAAGGCTTCAAAAAACAGGAAAGGAATTTACATAATGAAAGGCAAAAAATTGACAGCAGTAATTCTTGCAGCGCTTCTGCTTTGCGGCTGTAAAGCAGAAAGCATTTCGCCTGACGAGCAAACAGCACCGACATCGGTAGAATATGAAACCGACGAAATTTCTGTTGCGGAAATCAAGGCAAAGTACAGTACAGATAAATCAGAAGAAGCGGTTATGCCGATATACAATGTTGCTCCGAACGAGAAATTCGATTTCAGATTTAAGTGCACTACATTGTCCGATTACAACGGCTCGAATGATTATATTACTGTGCATACAGATAAAAAATGTCTGCCCGAAAGTATGATTTACACTTACACAAATTTTGACGAACCTGCCGACGGCGGAACAATCGTAACCGTATCACCGATTTCACCTATACTTGAAACAGAAACCGACGAACAACGCTATCTTGAAGAAGATTACGAAGCGTGGGGCAATGCGGCAGTTTATTACATTGCAATATGGTATGATATGGACTCTGAGGAAATTGTCAAGCTTGACAAGCCAAAGATTATTCCATTTACTGTAAAGCACGATGTTCAGGCGCCTGAAGCAAAGGCTGTTGTAGACAGCACTGGCCGTTTCAGCATACAGTGGGAAGCTGTTGATGGTGCTGAAAAGTACAATGTATATACTCTCACAAACGGCTATATGAACACAGGAAAATCAAACCCTCCGCTTGAAGCGGCTGAGAACGGTTACAAAAACTGTTCAATGCTTCTTCTCGGAACAACTACCGATACACGTTATGCGGACTTTGACGGAAGCGGAGATAATATCGTTGTCTTTGAGCGTTCAGTAACAGGCAAGAAATATATTATCGGACAGAATTTCTGCGTTAACAGCGAATATTATGTCAGCGCAGTAAAGGACGGAAAAGAAAGCGGTTTTGCAAGAGCAGTAACAACCTCCGAGCTTAAAATTCCGTATAAGCTTACCGATGAAAGCGATATAATGTTCAATGATTACAGCGACGTTTCACAGCTGCCGAAAATACTTGATGTAATCAACATCGACGGAAGCATTACAAAACGTAACGTGATGTATACCTTCCAGATGCACGATACATACCTTGAAGGTGTTCAGGTTCCCGAATATGCATACGCAGTCGAGGGCACGGCAATTACAGGTTGTGTATCAATGGTGGTGGATGACCCGAATTATGATTTTCCCGAAACAATTGGTGAGATAACCTATGCAGGATATTCCGAACCGATAAACAACATTGATGCTGTTCCAGATGCATCTGTTGAAAATGTTGCAAAGCAGCTTACTGATGGTGAAACTCTTGCACAGCGTCAGATTGAGGAAACAAACAGTATAAAGGAAAGCGGAAATACAGACAAGACTGAAACGCCTACAAGACAGCTGTCAGTTTTTGCAGACAGCGCTGAAGAAGAATGGATTGCATTGAACCTTATTAACGGTGAGGAAAAGATATCTATGGATGCTTTCCCCCAAATGCAGGTTTATGACAACCTTGAAGATGTATTGAATAAGGTATACTATCAAAATCCGTATGTTCTCGGAGTTTATCAGTACAGCTACAATTACCTTACAAAGAATCTTGAGGTAAGCTACAATTATACACAGGACGAAATTGAAGCACATCAAAAAGCAATGTTCGATGAGGCAGATAGAATTATTGCAGAGGTCATTACAGATGATATGACCGATACAGAAAAGCAGTTTGCCCTCTATCAGTACCTTGAAAACAATTCAGTGTATGATTACGATGCACTTGAAAGTGCTAAGAAAAGCAACTATAAAAAAATTGCCAACGCTTCATTTGAGGATTCCTTTAATGCATACGGTGTTCTTGTTAATAAGAAGGGCGTGTGTATGTCATATGCTGCGGCTTACAAGCTTCTTTGTTCCAAATGCGGAATTGACTGCAATGTCGTTACAGGATATCTCAACGGAAATCTTCCGCACGCCTGGAACAATGTCGATATTGACGGGAACTGGTATCAAACAGATGTGACAAACAATGGCACGTCTATGGGTGTTCCGTATTACCTCTACAACTCCGATACACATACGGCAGAAGAAACAGGCTATACAGAGGATATGCTTTATGATATCGACGGAGAAACCGAAAAATTCTTCTGTGATGTCAAGGATTACGAATATTATTACAGCAACAAGCTTTGTGCTTCTACACCCGATGAACTGAAAAGCGTAATCGGCAGTGAGCTTGATGAAGGGAAAGATTTCATTTGTATACGTTACACAGGAACACTTCCTGCACAGGAGGAGCTTGTGAAAACCGTCAAGGAAGCGTATTACGCAAAAAATCTCGAAAACGAACTCAGTACACTCAAAATGGGTATCAAAAAGAATTTCATTATACTAAGCAAGTAAACGGAGGATAAAACAATGAACAAGAAAATTATTATTGCAGTATTAACAGCCGCAGCAATACTTCTTTCAGGTTGTGAAAAGGAAGAAAAGGACGGCGGAGTAACTGAAACAACAACTACTGTAACCGAGGTTACAACAGAAAAAGAGCCTGAGGAAACAACTGCTGAAACCGAAGCAACAACAGCAGAAACCACAGCTGAAACAACTGTTGAAGAAACTGAACCCGAAATTGAAACAAAGGTTGAAACCGAAGCTGTTACAACTGAAAGTAAATCTGACGAAGGCGATAATTTCAATAAGGCAAGCGATTGGAATTTTATCAGCAACGCAAAATCAGGTGACGGTTTTATAACAAATAATCCGCAGGACATTACCGACAGTATCCTTGATGTAGGAATGAAGGAAGTTGAGCTTTCTAAGGAAACAATGCTTAACAACGCTGATGATGACAAGGTTGTTTATAGATTGAAAATTCAGAATGCTGCTTCAGCAGGTGAAGTTGACGGGATGTTTATGACAACATTTGTCCGTGATGATGGATTTTACTTCCTTGCTTTCGGTGAGTCCGACAACTGCACACTCGAAGATGTTCTTCCCTATTGCTCAAAGGATTATGAAGTAGAATACTGGGCATTCGGAAAAATGACAGACGAGGGTATCCCTGTGCTTGTACCATTTATTGCGGGCTCCGAAGAAAGCGGCTACTATCTTATTATTCCGTCACTCAAACAAATGGGTCAGGATGTAGGCAAGATGACAGTTCCTTCCTTCAATGTAGGCACTGCTGTAAATGCAGCTAAAACTACAACTGTAACTTCTTCAAAGAATAATGACAATCTCCAGTCCTACGAAAACACAGATGGAAGCGTGTATCTTAACATCACGAGCGTTAAAAACGGTGACGTTATTACAACTGCTGAATGTGAGCTTGCTAACAATACAGGCAGAAATATTTTTCTCACAGGCTCAAAGCTTCTTGTAAACGGTGCTGATTATTCCGATAAGTTTACAGCGTTTATCGAAATCGGAAGCGGTAAGACAATGACAGATGAAATTTTCATTGACGATGTACAGCTTCATGCAGGGGATAAACTTGAGATTTGCTTTACAGTAGGTGACAGCGATACATATGATGACCTCGGCGAAATCAAGTTCAATATGGAGCTTGAAGTTATCGGTTGATAAAATAAACAGGAATTATTTTGACAAATCTTATGCTGACGAAAGTATTCTATTTGAAATGTAATTAAAATGAATATACAGCAATGTAAAAAATTTACTCCGTAAATTTTAGGGGGATACCGTATTGAAAACAAAACCCGTTCAGGACATTGAGGAACGTGCTGTGATTTTTGGATAATATATGGTTGTCGCAAATCAGGAAATACATTTTTTGTTATTTTGTAAAAAAGGAGTTATGGTAAATACATACCATAACTCCTTTAATCTTAATGTTCAATTCATAAAAGTTGTGACACACATCACATACTTCAAGTAACTCAGCCTAATGTGAATTTCCACTTGCAGCAGCAGGAATTATCCGTAATATCAGGATAACAGCTTACACATTCACAGGTAAATCTGCTGTCAATAGTTCTGGCGAACTCACTGTATTCGATAATCCCAACAGACTTACAAGGGTGAAACGGCATACCCTTTCTTTCCCTTGCACGCTGAACACGGCAGTTTACTGAGGTATATGTCAGGGTATTGCCCTCAATTTCGATTTTGTCCTCGTTGATGTTTGCGTAAAATCTAAGTGTCAGCGCCTTTGCCAAACCGTCAATTCCCGAATTGTCAGGCAGCTTCAGGAACTCCTTGATACGCTTTGCCTCAATGACAGTAAAGCGT
>JAZSHA010000112.1:0-8025 GCA_045533025.1 Oscillospiraceae bacterium | reverse complement strand
TTTTGAACGTGCGGCAATTTTTACGTCAAACTCAGGGTTTGTAATATCATCAATAAAGCCGAAGCCGTGCTTGCCTTCTTTAAGGCTGTTCCAGAATTCTTCTACGGTATTTCCGACGGGTGAAACCACGCCCATACCTGTAATAACTACTCTTTTGCTCATTATTTTAGTTTCCTTTCTAAAAGAATTGCAAGCAATTCTTTCCGAGTTTTGCTTCGCAAAACATCGGAGCTTGCAAAGAACTTATAATACTTGATTTAATAAAGTTTTATCAGCGAAACAAATTAAAAGTTTTATGGTTTTGCGTCAGCAAAATTTCAAGCGACAGCTTGAAAAATAAAACTTGGAGCTCAAACAGCAACGCCGTTTGAGGTTTTTTACATCGACAAGCCGCCTGAAATTTCAATTGTCTGTCCTGTTACATAGGAAGCATCTGCGGAGCAGAGGAAGGACACAACGCCTGCGATTTCGTCAACTGTACCGTAACGTTTCATTGCGATTGCTTCAAGCATCTTTGCCTTCTGCTCATCTGTAAGCTTATCAGTCATTGGTGTGCTGATAAAACCGGGTGCAACAGCGTTTACGTTGATATTTCTTGAACCGAGCTCCTTTGCAGCAGTCATTGTCATACCGATGATAGCTGCCTTTGAAGCGGAATAGTTAATCTGTCCCGGATTGCCGTAAAGACCTGCAACGGAAGCGAGGTTAACAATCTTGCCCTGCTTCTGACGAATCATAACGTTGCCCGCAAGCTTCATCATATTGAACACGCTCTTCTGATTTACAGCGATAACCATATCGTACTGCTCCTCAGGCATTCTCGCCATAAGGCCGTCACGTGTAATTCCTGCGTTGTTTACAAGTGCGTCAATTGTGCCGAAGCGTTCCTTGACAGCCTTGACCATATTTTCGCAGTCCTCGTACTTGGAAACGTCAGCGCAGAAGATTTCAACCTCTACACCGAGGGCGCGGATATCGTCTGCTATTGTATTATTTTCAAACATAGACTCGTTAAGGTCGTTGAGGGCAATGTTGTAGCCGTCCTTAGCAAGACGCATAGCGATTGCCGCACCGATACCTCTTGATGAGCCTGTGATAATTGCTGTTTTAGCCATAATTTATAATCTACGCTTCGTAAGAAGCCTATCCTCCTATCTTGATGTTTTGTGCTTTTGCCTGCAAAATTTCGGACTTTAGTCCGAAAAACAAAACTCAGGTCTGAAAATTTATTTTCAGATTTCTTTCGTAGCTTTACTGTAAGTATAATATTTTAAAATTATTCCAAAAGTAAAAACTGCTGTTTGGTCTTTCAGCGGCGGATTGCTCCTTTATGGGAATAAACAGCTCACTGTAAAGCTGTTCGTCACGCCGCACTTCTATTGAACGGTCGTACTGTTTTTTTCTGTGCTCGTCAAGCTTTCTTTCGGCAAGCTCCCGTCTGCGGATACTGAACCACACCGAGAGACTTCCGTACACCGAGTAAACGCCGATGTTTGCAAGGATTACGAACAGACCGCTGTTCTTGTCCCACGCCGAAAAAGCAAGAGTAATAGCCTGAATAATCAGCACGACAACGCTTTTCTGTGTCAGAAACTCGAATATGCGGTTGATATACAAATCAATCATATTCCACGTTTCATCGTTATAACATTCGTAAAGCATTGTTACTCCTTAATTTTAATAGTCCATAATAATTGCGCCGAGAGTAAGACCTGCGCCGAAGCCAACGAGACAAATTCTGTCACCCTTCTTGATTTTGCCGCTTTCGATTGCTTCGGTAAGGGCAAGGGGAATGGAAACGCTGGAGGTGTTGCCGTGCTTGGCAATATTCACGATGAACTTATCCATTGAAACACCGAGATTTTTTGCAGCTGTTTCGATAATTCTGATATTTGCCTGATGTGGAATAAACCAGTCAATTGAGCTTATATCCACGTTTTCCTTTTCGGCAGCCTTTGTTGCCGCAAGAGGAAGTGCCTTTGTAGCAAACTTGTAAACCTCCTTGCCGTCCTGAACAAGGAATTCGTGGTTACTGCCGAACTCGCCCTCGGTCATTTCGCTTTCCTTTGTTCTGAATGGGTGCTTCACATCGGGGTGCTTTGCAAAAAGGAAGTGTGCTCCTGTTCCGTCAGCGCCCATATAGCTTGTGTAAAGCTTATCGGATTTTCCGATAACGGCAGCTGCCGCACCGTCGCCGAAAAGGATACAGTTTGAATGGTCGGCGTAGTCGAGAATTTTAGAAAGGCTTTCGTTTGCAACAACGAGAACGTATTTCAGATTTTCGTCGGTCTGCAAGAAGCGCTTTGCGACATCAACGCTGTAAACAAAGCCTGAGCAAGCTGCATTAAGGGCGAAAGCCGCCGCATTTACAGCACCGATTTCACGCTGGATAACGCAGGCAACGGAAGGGGTAGAAAAATCATTTGTGATGGTTGCATCAATGATGAGTCCGATTTCTTCGGGAGCAATACCTGCTTTTTCGACAGCTTTTTTTGCTGCCTCGGCACCCATTTTCCAAGTCGGTTCGCCGTCGGAAAAATTACGGGAGCTGATACCTGTTCTTGTGGTAATCCACTCGTCATTTGTTTCCATGATTTTTGCCATATCATCATTAGTTATGCAAAGGGGCGGATTATATGCGCCCATACCTAAAATTTCAATTCCGAACAATTCGTTTACCTCCGTATCATGATTATGCAAAATTTTCGCAACAATCTCTTGTAATTTTCCAATATATATGGTATATTAGTAGTAGTGACTCTTTATCAAGGTAAAATAAAGCTGCACATATACTATTATTGTAACTTTTTTCGTGTCTGTTGTCAACAGCTTTCACACAATAAACTGATATAAGGGGCAAAAATTTTTCCGCATATTTCAACCGATTTCTGCATAAAGTGATGAATTTCGGCAGGTATGACGGGAATAATTGAAAGGAATTTGTATAATGGCAAAAACTGTATTTCTGTTTTCGGGACAAGGCTCCCAGTATGTAGGTATGGGCAAGGAGCTTTGCGAAGCGTACCCCGATATCGACGTGTACGCAAGAGCAAGCGAAATCCTCGGCTTTGACCTTGCTGAAAAAATCAACAATTCCACTGAGGAAGAGCTTGCGCAGACTGTAATTTCCCAGCCTGCTATCATGGCAACCTCCCTCGTGGCTTTTGAAATAATGAAGAAAAACGGCGTGGAATTCTCCGCAGTTGCAGGTCACTCCCTCGGTGAGTATGCGGCAATGGTTGCAAGCGGCGTGCTTTCCTTTGAGGACGGCTTCAAGGTAATCAAGGCAAGAGCGCAAGCAATGCAGAAAGCCGCTGAAAACAGCGACGGCGCTATGTACGCTGTGCTTGGCAAGACTGCCGAAGAAATCGAGGAAGTATGCGCTTCAATCGATGGTTACGTTGTACCTGTAAACTACAACTCCGCCGCACAGACAGTTATCGCAGGCGAAACTGCTGCCGCTGAAGCTGCTGCAGCAAAGTTTGCAGAAATGGGTGCAAAGGCTGTAAAGCTGGGCGTTTCCTCTGCTTTCCACTCAAAGCTTATGCAGCCTGCCGCTGAAGAATTTGAAGCGGCTCTCAATGAAATGAACATTACCTTCAACAAGCCTTCCGTTGCTTTCTATTCCAACCTCCTCGGCGCAGAAATGACCGAATTTGACGGTATGCCCGAAAAGCTTGCAAAGCACATTGTTTCCCCTGTAAAGTTCACTTCCGAGCTTGCGGCGCTTCAGGCTGAGGGTTACGAAAACTTTGTTGAACTTGGTCCTAACAAGGTTTTACCAGGACTTGTAAAGAAAACACTCAAGGGCGTAAACGCTGTAAATGTTGAAAACGAAAAGACTCTGAGCAAGGCTCTGGAGCTGTTCAAATAAGATTAGAAAATAGAATTTGGAGAAGATTGAAAATGACTTACGAAGAAATTTTTACACAGGCTAAAGAAGCTTTTACAGGCGGCGATATCACAGGCTACAAGGGTGATTTTGCTATTCAGGTAAATATCACAGGCGAGGGCGAGGGTGCTTTCTACATTGCATTCAAGGATAACGCTCTTGACGTTGCACCATACGAATACTACGACCGTGATGCAATCCTCATCGCTTCCGCTGAGGACTTTATCAAGATTGCTGACGGCTCACTCAATGCAGTTGCCGCTTTCACAACAGGCAGACTCAAGGTTGAGGGAAGCATTGACAAGGCTCTTGAGCTTCAGAAGATGATTGAGGTTATGAGTAAGAACGGCAAGAAGGCTGATAAGGCTGCTAAGAAGCCCGCAAAGAAAACTGCAAAGAAGTAAGGATTGATTTCAGATGAAAAAGCCTATTTTTTCAGTAATTATCCCTGCACACAACGAGGAAAACTACATCGGCGGCTGTCTTGAAGCAATTCAGAAGGCGGCTTCTCACGCCCCAGAGGGGAGCGTGCAGATTATAGTTGTTGCAAATCGCTGTACCGACAGGACTGCGGAAATTGCACTTTCCTATGGTGCGCTGGTTGTTCCGAATGAGGACAAGTCCATAAGTAAAATCCGTAACGCAGGTGCGGCAAGGGCTATCGGCAGAATTATCGTTACCATAGACGCTGACAGCAAAATGACTGAAAATTCCTTTATCGAAATCCACAAGATGCTTACATCAAAGCTTTATGTGGGCGGAGGGACAATGCCTAAGTTCGACAGAATGTCCCTTGGAATTGCTGTTTCATCTGCGTATGTTGCAATGAACCTTGCTCCGATTATGATTAAGGAAAAAGCTCCTCTTTCGGGAGGTATGTTCTGGTGTCTGAAAAAGGATTTTGATGCAATAGGCGGCTTCGATGAAGAACTGGTAAGCCTTGAGGATATGGATTTTGCGGTGCGTCTGAAGCGTCACGGCGAAAAAACAGGCAGAAGATACGGTGTTCTTCCGAATGCAAAAATTATCACTTCAAGCAGAAAGTTCGACGAGTTCGGTGACTGGTATCTTATCAAAAACCGAGAGCTTACCAAAAGAATTTTTACGGGCAAGGACAGAGAAGCAGCTGACAGCTTTTATTATGATGTAAGATAAGAAGGTTTAAAAATGTCAAAGTACGGTTTATTAGGCTACCCTCTGGGACACACAATGTCCCCTCCGATACATAAAAGATTGTTCGAGCTTGACGGCAAGGCTGACGCTGAATACGGCGTATGCGAGTTCGCTCCCGAAATCCTTGCGGACAAGATTGAATACCTCAACAGCCTTGGTGGCTACAACATCACTATCCCATACAAGGTTGAAATCATCAAGCATATTGACGGGCTTGACGAGTCCGCAAAACGCTACAACTCCGTGAACTGTGTTGCTGTAAAGGACGGCAAGCGTATCGGTTTTAACACCGACTGCTACGGCTTTCTCCGTTCCCTTGAAGCAGGCGGCGCAAAGCTTGACGGAAAGGTTCTTCAGATTGGCTGCGGCGGCGTGGGAAGAATGATGGCGATTGAAGCTGCACTTCACGGCGCTGACCTGACAATCGTTTCCCTGCCTGAGTTTATTGCAGGTGCAGAGGCAGCTGCTGACGAGGCACGCGCACTTAATCCTGATGCTAAAATTAAGGTTATCACTCATGACGAAATCGAGGGCGAATTCGACCTGTTGATGAATGCAAGTCCTGTGGGAATGTTCCCTAAGGTGGACGATTGTCCCGTAAGCGAGGAAGTAATCAAGAACTGCAAATGCGTGTTCGATGTTATCTACAACCCTAACGTGACAAAGCTGATGCAGATTGCGCAGGACAACGGTATAAAGGCAATCGGCGGTATGGCTATGCTGGTGTGGCAGGCTGTTGTTGCGCACGAAATATGGGACGGTGCAAAATACCGTGACGAGGACATAAATGCTCTTATTGAGGAAATGAGAGCAAAGCTTGCATAATTTATATAACTAACATAAAATGAAACAGAACAGGAGGAAAAGCAATGAAGCTTAACAGAAAGCTGCTGGTTCTTGCTAAAGGCATAAGCGTTTGGTGGGGTATTTACCTCATTCTTGGCTGCTGCGCAGGGTTTGCGGTGAGAATGGTTCAGACGTTGTTTATGCTGGCTGAGCCGCTTGACATATTTGTTTATGTACCGCATATGTGCTTGTGTGCGCTTATTCTTGCTGTTTTGACATATTTTATAGGGGAGGCTATTAAAAAAGCTCCCAGAAAGAAGCTTCGCAGACAGCTGTTTGCGATAATGGCTGAGGAGGGCTTTTCTTCAAATTACACAAGTAAGCTTTTTGAGAACGCCCGTGACGATATGAAGAATGTTCTGTATATTGAGGCGGCGTGTGTTTACTGTATGAGAGGCGAGTATGAGGCTGCTGAAAAGACTCTTGAGGCTGTTGATATGGTCAGCGTTACCGACATCGCTCAGTCAACAGGTGATTTCAGAATAGTTGCATATTATTACTGTGTGAAAATGGCGTTGAAGGTTATACAGAAGGACGCTGACGGTGCGGCGAGGGCTTACGATGACGGGATTTACTACCTCGACGCATATGAGGACAACGATATTGTAAGGGCTGTTCTTTCTCTTTATCAGACCGAGGCGGGACTGTACAACTCTGCGATTGATACAGTTGATAAAATCAAGTGGAGGTCGCTGCCGAAGAAGCTGAGAAAGCGCTATGGCAGGGCATTTTCGAGTTATGTAAAGGCTTGGAATATGCTTAATATGGGCAAGTATGATGATGCTGTGATTTATGCGAGAATGTCACTTGAAGCGCCCTGCACGGAGTACATCGGCAAAGAGGCTGAGGAAATTATAAGACGTGCCAAAAGCGCTAAGCTTACCGCACAGAATAACACATAAAAAACACCGCAAAGGGATATATCCTTTTGCGGTGTTTTCATTAATCTCTGATAGCTTTTTTAGCCTTGTTGACAATGGACTTGTCATTTTCGTAGGTCAGCACGGTAGTTGCGTGCCCGATATCAACCCACTTGATTTCAGCGATTTCTTCCTCCTGAGGGACAAAATCATAGTTTTTTGCTTTGGCGATAAAATAGACAACAACCTTCTGTGTGTCTTTTCTCGGGAAATACTGGACAGTTTCACGGAAGGTCGGGTCAATGATAACGTCAATGCCTGTTTCTTCCTTGATTTCTCTTTGGGCAGTTTCAACTTCGGTTTCGCCTTCCTCGACGTGTCCCTTAGGGAAAGACCAGTGCCCGCTGTTGATATGCTTTATGAGCAGAATTTCAATATTTCCGTGATACCTGCGGTAGACAATTGCCCCGCAGGACTTCTCATGGGTCATATTATGTACTTCCTTTCCGAACCTGCAAACAGCCGTTTGCAGCTCTGTTTTAATATAGCTTGGTATAATTATAACATAAATAATTCGATTTGTCTTGCTTTTTTTGAAAAAAATTATAAATTTCCAAAAATATTTTTAGTGCACAGCAAAAAGGGTACGGAAAATCCGTACCCTTTGTTGTGCTTTATAAAAGGTTTACGCAATGCGAAAACTTGGAGACAAAAGCTTTAGCTTTTGTGAACCAACTGCTTGCAGTTGGTTTTTACACCTGAGAGTTGTTATCGAGGAAGTCCATAACGTCGTCAACAGTTGTAAATGCGAGAGCTGTGCAAGTATCAGCGCAGCCGTAGTAGATACAAATTCTGCCTGTGTCAGCGTCAACGAGGTTAGCACATGGGAATGTTACTGCGTCAGTATCACCAACGAGTTCATAGTATTCCTGTGGGCTGAGGAGGTAGGAAGCGCCTCTCTTGAGAACCTTCCAAGGCTCGTCCTTGTCAAGAAGAGCAGCTGAGAAGCTGTACACATAGCCGTTGCATGAGGTGAGTACACCGTGGTAGAAAATAAGCCAGCCGCGTTCAGTTTCAATCGGGATAGGACCTGCGCCCATCTTTGTGGATTCCCAGCCCTTTGAGGGGCCCATAACGTGTCTGTGCTGACCCCAGAAAGTAAGGTCGGGCGACTGGCTGATGAACATATCACCGAAAGCTGTGTGGCCGCCATCCGAAGGACGGCTCCCCATCATGAACTCCCCGTCAATCTTT
>JAZSHA010000228.1:0-2190 GCA_045533025.1 Oscillospiraceae bacterium | reverse complement strand
TTGAATGAAACACCACAATTCCTACAAAGAAGTCACATGTGTACTCCACATATGCTGTCAACCAGACAGCTGTTGACATCAACGTTCTCCAGGGTGAACGTGAATTTGCTAAGGACAACAAGCAACTCGGCGTATTCCGTCTTGACGGTATTGCTCCAGCTCCAAGAGGTATCCCACAGATTGAAGTAACATTCGACATCGACGCTAACGGTATCGTTAACGTATCCGCTAAGGATTTGGGCACAGGTAAGGAACAGAAGATTTCCATTACTGCTTCCACAAATATGTCCAAGGAAGATATCCAGAAGGCTGTTGACGAGGCTGCTCAGTACGCTGAAGAAGACAAGAAGCGTAAGGACGCTGTTGACGCTAAGAACGCTGGCGAAAACCTCGTGTTCCAGTGCGAAAAGGCTATGACAGACCTTGGCGACAAGATTAACGAGGACGAAAAGGCTAACATCCAGTCCAAGATTGACGCTCTCAAGGAAGCTGTTAAGACTGACAACACAGACGATATCAAGGCTAAGACTGATGAGCTCCAGAAGGCATTCTACGACGTTTCCTCCAGAATTTATCAGGCTGCAGGCGGTGCAGCAGGCGCAGAGGGTGCAGCTGATATGGGCGGCGCTTCCTATGATGCAGGTGCAGACGCAAACAACGGCGGCGATGACGGCTATGTTGACGCTGACTTTACCGAGAAAAATTAACTAAAGCAAAGCTTTAGTTAATTTCCGAGTTTTGCTTTGCAAAACATCGGGCAACTAAAGGATTTTCCTCCTATCACATAACGGCGGGCGGCAGATTGCCGCCCGTGTGTTGTTTCTTGTATCCATATACAAAAAGAAATATAATTCGTGTTATATACATTCTGTAAATCATTTTGATTTACAATACCTAATATTTATATCTGTTTATACTATATGTATTTGATTTTCAGCAGACAATTGAAAGGATTTGTTCCAAATGGCTGATAAAAGAGATTATTATGAAGTGCTGGGCTTGCAGAAGGGTGCGTCGGACGACGAACTAAAACAGGCCTACAGAAAATTATCAAGAAAATACCATCCTGACTTCAACCCCGACAATGCGGAGGCTGAGGAAAAGTTCAAGGAAATCAACGAGGCTTACGAGGTGCTTTCCGACCCCGACAAGCGCTCCCGCTATGACCAGTTCGGTCACGCAGGCGTTGACCCGTCCTATGGCGGAGGCGGCTACGGCGGAGGCTTCTCAGGCGGTTTCGGCGGCTTCGGCGGTATGGATGACCTTGGCGATATCTTCAACAGCTTTTTCGGCGGCTTCGGAGGAGGTACTTCCCGTGCCAATCCGAACGCACCAAGACGTGGTCAGGATATTCAGAAAAATATTATCATCGACTTTATGGACGCCTGCAACGGCACGGAAGTGGACATCAGACTTTCTCGCCTTGAAAAGTGTCCCGACTGTAACGGCAGCGGTGCTGAAAAGGGTTCTGCAAAGGAAACCTGCCCCGATTGTCACGGTACAGGTCAGGTCAAGGTTGCGCAGAAAACTCCGTTCGGTATGATTTCCTCACAGAAGCCGTGTACAAAGTGCGGCGGCAAGGGCTCAATCATCAAAAATCCTTGCTCCAAGTGTAAAGGCAACGGACGTGTTACCGTGGAAAAGGTTATCGGCGTAACTGTTCGTGCAGGTATTGATGACGGTCAGACAATTCGTGTTCTGGAACAGGGTCACAGCGGTCTGAACGGCGGACCAAGCGGCGACCTGCTTGTAGGCGTTACAGTTCGTCCGCACCCAATCTTTGAGCGTGACGGCTACGATATCCACACAGAGCTTCCTATCACATATATTCAGGCTGCACTTGGCGGCGAGGTTGATATTCCGACAATTGACGGAACAATGAAATACACCATTCCCGAGGGTACACAGCCGGGTACAACCTTCCGTTTCAAGGGAAGCGGCGTAAAGAAGCTTAACCGCTCCGACAGAGGTAATCAGTACGTTAAGATTACTATTGAAGTCCCCACAAATCTCTCTAAAAAGCAGAAAGACCTGCTCAAGGAATTTGAAGCAAGCCTCGACGAAAAGAACTATAAAAAGCGTAAATCCTTCTTCGACAAGCTCAAACAGGCCTTCGATAAGTAACGGTTAAAAAAGATACTGCGAGACTACTGGGGAAAACCTTTCTGAGGAAAGGTTCTTCCCCAGACC
>JAZSHA010000002.1:0-4811 GCA_045533025.1 Oscillospiraceae bacterium | reverse complement strand
AGACACACCTTATTGTCGAGCTGTACTCCAAGTAATAGGCAGAATACGTTATCCGCAATTCGAAATAGGAGGGTTTTATCATGCTTGAACCAATTCAGAAGGCGGAAATCGAAACCGTCGAACTTAAAAGCAACGGAACCTACGGCAAATTTACTGTTGCTCCGCTTGAGCGTGGATACGGTCACACTCTCGGCAACAGCCTGAGACGTGTTCTGCTCTCATCTCTTCCGGGCGTAGCTGTAACATCTGTAAAGATTGACGGCGTACGTCACGAAATGTCTACTGTACCAGGCGTTAAGGAGGACGTAACTGAAATCGTCCTGAACCTCAAGGGTCTTATCGCAAAGCTTCACGGCGAGGGTCCAAAGACAGTTTATATCGAAGCGGAAGATGAGTGCGAGGTTACTGCGGGTGACATTAAAACCGACTCCGAAGTGGATATTCTTGTTCCGGAAATGCATATTGCTACTCTCGGCAAGGACGCTAAGCTTTATATGGAAATCACTATCGACAAGGGACGCGGATATGTTCCTGCCGAAAAGAATAAGCAGCTTTTTAACTTCGGTATCGACGTAATCGCGGTTGACTCCATATATACCCCTGTACTGAAGGTGAACTATTCCGTAGAGGATACACGTCTTGGTCAGGTAACCGACTACGACAAGCTTGTGCTTGAAGTATGGACTGACGGCGTAGTTTCCGCAAAGGAAGCAGTTTCACAGGCAGCCAATCTCCTCATTGAGCATCTGAAGCCATTCACAGAGCTTTCAGACGAGTCCGCAATCACAGAAATTATGATTGAAAAGGACGACAAGGGTAAGGAAAAGATCCTTGAGATGACCATTGAGGAACTTGACTTGTCAGTACGTTCCTTCAACTGTTTGAAGAGAGCTGGAATTAATACGGTTGACGACCTCATCAACAAGTCCGAAGAGGAAATGATGAAGGTAAGAAACCTTGGTAAGAAATCCTTCGATGAAGTTAAGGAAAAGCTCCAGTCACTGGGCTTTGACCTTAGCTCTGAAGAAGAATAACACATTGATAGGTAAGGAGTGAATATAAATGCCGGGAACCAGAAAACTGGGCCGCTCAAGCGACCATAGAAAGGCTATGCTCAGAGCTATGGTAACATATCTGCTTGAAAACGGCAAAATCGAAACTACAGTAACCAGAGCTAAAGAAGTTCGTTCTATGGCTGAAAAGATGATTACAACAGCTAAGACAAACGACCTTCACTCCAAGCGTCAGGTTCTTGCATACGTTACAAAGGAAGACGTTGTAAAGAAGCTTTTTGATGAAATCGCACCAAAGTACGCTGACAGAAACGGCGGTTACACAAGAATCATCAAGATCGGACCAAGACGTGGTGACGCTGCTGAAATGGCTATCATTTCACTGGTTGACTAATTGGTTTTTAAGGGGAACTTCCAAAGGGGAGTTCCTCTTTTTTTGCTTTTAGAAACAGAAACAAATATGGGAAAAGGTAACAAAAATTGTAACCAAATTTTCATTTTTGAGTGAAAAATTTCATTGTTTTTGTAGATAACAGCCAAAGAAAATGCAATATTAATCTAAAATATTGTTAATTTGGCAATTGGATTTACAGCTTTATTATGTTATAATTACAACATAGTTAAGGTAAACTATATGTATACTATTTGAATGGAGGAAATAAAAATGAACCTTAAGAAGATTCTTGCTGCTATCGCTGCTTGTGCTGTAGCTGCATCTATGGTTGCTACAACAGCTTTCGCTGCTGGCGTTGACGGTGACGGTGCTGAAATCGATGATACAGATGCTACAACATCTGAAACAGTTGATGAAGGCGATGCTGCTGACGATGAAGAGCCTGCTGATACAGAAACAGAAGCTGAGCCAGAAGCTGCACCTGAGGTTTCCAACCCAACAACAGGTAACGCACCTATCGCTCTCGCTGTAATCCCTGTAGCTCTCGCTGCTGCTGCAGTAGTTGCTAAGAAGGCTAAGTAATTTTAGTCCAAAAACATTAAGCCTGCCCTTTCGGCAGGCTTTTTTGTTTGAGGTGTATAAGGAACGGGGCTAAATTTGGTATAAATCGGTATAGACTTTTGGAGCAGGGTAAGCTATAATTATAGTGTATAATTATTTCTGCAACAGGAGAATTTATATGAATTTCAAAAAAATCTTTTCAATTACAGCTGCAGCAGCGCTGACCCTGTCTCTGACCGCGTTGACTGCTTCGGCTGACTCTATCGGTTCAGCTTCAATATACCTTGCCGACGAAACCTGGAGCACTCAGGTTTACTGGGGTGAAGGTCTGAACGGCGAAAATACAGTTGGTATTGCAGCAGTTACCCCTGCTGAAATCATAGGCGACGGTACATATACAACCTCTGTTGAATTTACCGAGAAAATGAATTACGGACAGGTTTTCTGTCTGAATTCCGATATAAAGGGCACGGGTGAAGGCTCCTTTGCTGATTACCCTGATGCCGAAATGAGCATAGTAAGCGTTAAGGCTGACGGAAAAGAGGTTCAGGGCAACGCTTCGGTTCAGGACGTGAACGATAACGGGTTTATGAAAATAAATATTTTTGACCCTATGGTTGACGCAAGCGAGAATTATGTTTATAAATCCGATTGGACATCGGGAATAAAGTCTGTTGAGGTTACCTTTACGGTTACAGGAACGGGAATACTTCCCGAGGAGGATACTTCATCAGCAGATGCTGAGGGTGCGGAAAAACCTGATGGTGGCACTGGCACAGATGTGGGTGCAAATTCAGGTGAAAGCACTGACACAGGCTCCGAAAATACCGAGAGTGATGCTGCAAACGGAGCCGAGGATAAAACCGACGGCGGAAACACTGACGAAAAAGAAACACCTGCCGAAGACAAAACGGAAATCCCTGCAACGGGAAATGCTCCGATTTCGCCTATGGCAGCAGCAACAGCGCTGGCTGGATTTGCTGTGTTTATGACAAAAAAAAAGAAAAGCTGAAAAACAGTCCCCTGCAACAAAAAGCAGGGGGGCTTTTTATGTGTTCTTTGCACAATGTAAACGTTATTATTTGATACAAATTTGATATAGATTTTTTCAAATAAATGGTGTATAATGAGTTTATAATCTTAAATCAAGATATTTTATTTTTGGAGGAATTTATTATGAAGCTTAAGAAGATTATCGCTGCTATCGCAGCAACAGCAGTTGCTGTATCCACAATGGCTGTAAACGCATTTGCTGCTGAAGAATATCAGGCTGTTCTCGGTTTTGCTGATACAGCTTGGGCTGCTCAGGACTGGGAAGCTTCCACAACAGTAACAGGCGACGGTCAGTACTCTGTTGAGTCTACACTCGTTGCAGGCGCAGTTGACTTCGGCGTATTTGTAATTGATATTACAGGTATGTACGCAGGTAACCCAAATGCTACAGCTGTTCTCGACAAGGTTGAGATTGACGGTGCTGAAATTTCCTTCGACGCTGCTGGCATTCAGTACGGCGATATCGAAGAAAAGGGCAACTACAGAATTGAAATCTACAACCAGTATGGTCTTACAAAGGATAACCCACCTGTAAACACAGCTACACCAATCGCTTCCAGCGTTAAGGTAACATTCACAGTTTCCGGTCTCGGCGGCGGTGAAGCAGCTGCAACAGACGCTCCTGCTACAACAGATGCTCCTGCAACAGGCAACGCTCCTATCGCAGGTATTGCAGTAGTAATGGCTCTCGCAGGTACAGCTGCTGTTGTTTCCAAGAAGAAGTAATTCTGAATTGAGTTAACAAAATGTATAAAATCCGTCTCGGTTTACGAGGCGGATTTTTTTGCCATAAAATTCAATAAAATAAACAAAAAAAGTGTGTAATTATTATAAAAAAAACATATTGTTAAAAACGTAATCAGATGTTATAATTGGTATTACAAAGGCGTGTATTGCGTCAATTTAATTATTTGGAGGAAAAAACAATGAATCTCAAGAAAATCATTGCTAGCGTTGCTGCAGCTTCTATCGCTGTAACAAGCATGGCTACAATCTCTGCTTCTGCTCTTACTGCAGGCGCTACATCTATCGACTTTGAAGACGGCGACTACTCTTTCGTATATCTGAACCTCGATTCCGGTTCCGATAACTCCGTTCTTTCTGTTGAAGATTACAACGGTTCCAAGGCTCTTAAGGTTGATATCCAGGATAAGACTTGCGTTCCTAAGGTTTGGTTTGACCTTGACAAGATCATGGACAGATCCAGCACACTCGGCATCAAGAGCGTAACTTTTGATATCGCAGTTGCTCCTAAGAATGCTGAAGATACTGTTGGCTGGTGCGGCGGTGCTATCGGTGCTGCTGGTGGTTTCGACCTCGCAGTTGGCGGTGCAAGCCAGAAGGATCCTGCTTGGAGCCAGGCTACATGGGAAGGCGGCGCTTACAACCCAGGTGAAGTAGCAACAGCTACAATCACAAAGAAGTTCTTAATGGCTGCTGAACAGTACACAGAAAAGGGTGTTAACCCATTTGTTGGTATCATGATGTGGGCTGCTGAAGTTGATAGAGTTATGTACATCGACAACGTTCAGTTCTTCGATAAGGACGGCAAGAACATCACTGTTGGCGTAACAGCTGCTGAAGCTCCAGCTGAAACTGAAGCTCCTGCTGAAGAAGCAACAACAGAAGCACCTGCTGAAACAGAGGCTCCTGCTGCTGACGAAGCTCCAGCTGAAACTGAAGCTCCTGCTGCTGAACCAGCTCCAGAAGCTGACACAACAACAGCTCCTGTTGCTACAGGTAACGTTGCTGCTGCTTCCATCGCTGCTGTAATGGCTCTCGCTGGCGCT
>JAZSHA010000146.1:0-14249 GCA_045533025.1 Oscillospiraceae bacterium | reverse complement strand
CGGGACTTGCTGAAAATGTGGAAATTACTGAGGAAAATGCTGATTTTGCAACCTTCAAGGACGCTCTCTATCAGGTTATGGCTAACCTTACAAGAATGCTTGCAAAGGACGGCGAGGGTGCAACAAAGCTTCTTACCTGCGTTTGTTCCTCTGCACCTGACCTTGACACGGCTATCATCGTTGCAAAGAGCGTAATCCGTTCCCCGCTGTTCAAGTGCGCAATGTTCGGCGCTGACGCTAACTGGGGACGTGTTCTCTGTGCAATCGGCTACGCTGAGGCTGATTTCGACATCACAAAGGTTGATGTTGACCTTGCTTCAAAGGCTGGCAGAATTGCAGTATGCCGCAACGGTGCAGGTGTAGAATTCTCCGAGGATGAGGCAAAGGTTGTTCTTACTGAGGACGAAATTGAAATCTACATTGAGCTTAATTCGGGTGACGCAAAGGCAACAGCATGGGGTTGCGACCTGACTTATGATTACGTTAAGATTAATGGGGACTATAGATCATAATTCGGAATGCGGAATGCGAAATTAGGAATTATTTTAATGCAGATTGAATTTTATTTTCCACATTTAAAAGGGGTGACGTGAATGGCTGTTGAGTTTGACAGAGACGTAACCGAATATGAAGTCCGTGAGGTTTTCAGCAAAATCATCACCCCTGCCGACGAGGTTATCACCTTCGGCTGCTACAGAAGAACAGGCGTGATGATGCGCTTGCTTAATCTGTTGAGCACGGCGGCCTGCATTGTGCTGGCGGTTATGTTCTACACACTTTTCGCAAAGAACGGCACGGGGCAGAATTTGATTGTGAGTTGGGTAATTATCGGAATTTTTGCAGCTGTCGGAATATACCTGCTGATTAAGGCTGCCAACGGCGAGAGCGATGTTTACTATATTTTCACCGACAGGGTTATCGCTGCAAAGACAAAGCGTCAGCTTATAGGCAGGATTTTCTACACGGCTAACCTTACTTACCTGCGTACACAAAGGGGCAGGGAGTGCGATACTATTATTGCGAGAGTTCCTGTGCAGGGTGAAAAGCGTGTATGCTGCGTTGAGGACGCAAGCATAGTTCTGGGACTGTGTGCGGCAAAGGTCGGCGCAAGGATTGTATGAGCCGAGGAAGTGAAAAAATGGCAGAGCAAAATAGCAACTTTGAACCTCAGATAACGGCAAAATTCAGTCGCCGTCTAAAAAAAGATGAGTATATCGTATGGGCAGGTACTTCGCTGGATGGCTATGAAAGCAACTGGATTTTTTCTGAAAAAAGTCTGCATCTTGTCTTCGGCTTGCTGGTAGGGATTATGACTCTTGTATTTGCAGTTCCGACTATGCTTGTGGATGAAGAAATCAATTTTGTCGCTGTGGCGATTGTAGCGGTGTGTGCAGTGATTGTTGCAAATTCATTCAGAAAGCCGAAGCTGAAAAAGGCATTTTTTGCGGTGACCAACAAACGTATACTTACTCTGATATGGGGACAGTTATTTCAAACAGCCCTTAAAGATGTTGTTTCGGCAGAGTTGCGGCAGAGAACGGTGTATGAAAGCGGTATGCTGATTGAAGCAAATGACGTTGTATTCACAGTTGAAAAGTTTTCGGGTAATGTGCGTCAGAAGGATTATATCGGCGGCTTCAGCGAGGAAAATGCGGAAAGTGTCCGCAGAATTATTGAGGAAGAAAGTGCAAAGGCACTTGTTGAATTATAAACAGAAAAAAGTTAGGAGAAAAGAAAAATGGATATCACAAATCTTACAAACGATATTAAAATTGAAAACGAGGTGCGTTCAAAAATTCTTATCGACGCACTGCCATATATTCAGCGCTACAGCGGCAAGATTGTTGTTGTAAAGTACGGCGGTAACGCTATGACAAACGAGGCACTCAAGGACGCTGTTATGAGCGACATCGTACTTCTTTCCCTTGTCGGCGTAAAGGTTGTTCTTGTTCACGGCGGCGGACCTGAAATCAATGACATGCTTAAGCGCGTGGGCATTGAAAGCAAGTTCATCAACGGACTTCGCTACACGGACGAGGCTACTGTTGACATCGTTAAGATGGTGCTTTCGGGCAAGGTTAACAAGGAGCTTGTTTCTCACCTTATTGAACACGGCGGAAAGGCTCTCGGTCTTTGCGGTATTGACGGCGGTATGATTACTGCACACAAGATGGAGGGTGAGGTTGACCTCGGCTTCGTTGGTGAAATTGTTGATGTGAACACAACTCCTATCATTGACGCTCTTGACAAGGGCTATGTTCCTGTTATTGCAACTGTTGCATGCGACGAGGAAGCACAGACCTACAACATCAACGCTGATACAGCTGCTGCAAGAATTGCGGCTGAGCTTGGTGCTGAAAATCTCGTGCTTATGACAGATATTGTTGGACTTCTTGAAGATAAGGACGATGACAGCACACTTATCCCTACAGTTCAGGTAAGTGAAGTTCCGTTTATGAAGAAGCAGGGCATTATCAGCGGCGGTATGATTCCTAAGATTGACTGCTGTGTTGAAGCTGTCAGACGCGGCGTACACAAGACCTGTATCATCGACGGACGTGTTCCTCACTCTATCCTTATCGAGCTTCTTACCAACGAGGGTATCGGTACACAGTTCATCTGATTTTACAGCAAATTAGTTCGGGGGTGTCAGCTTGTTGTTCCTTATTATTTTGCTGTGGATTGGTGCAGCTATGGCACTGCTCTTTGATATATTTGATAAGCTTCCTCTTGAAAATTCAGCAGGAAGATTTATTGGTATGACAATCCTTCCGCATATTTCAATGTTTGCGTGGTACAGCGGAGCAGCTGCATACAAGCGTGAGCAATGGGGCGGCTTAGGATTTATAATCGGCATAATCGTTCCAATCAGCATATTTGCACTGTACTTTATGGCAAAGCTTGCGGTTAAGCCGTACAGAATTAAGTTTGATAAGTCAACGGTAAATGTGAGAGTACGTGCAATGTACGGCGGGAAAATTCTGCTGAAATTTACGGCGATATCATTGGTTATACATACGGTTTACTACATACTTGCAATCAGAAATAATTTCTGGGATATGCCGAAGCCGCTCTGGATTACGGACACGGTTATTTCTTCGGTAATAATTCTCGGCTACGGCTGGAATGGTATTTTACGAATAGTCCTGCTTTGCAGACGATTGGGAATTGTGAAAAGGGTTGTGTACTTCTTTCTGCTGCCTGTGCCGATTGTGGGAATTTTCGTGCTTATCAGTATGTACCGCACGGCAAAGGCGGAGTATGACTACGAAACAACAAGAAAGATATGTGAAAATCAGCGTATCGAGTCGCAGGTTTGCAAAACCAAATACCCCATACTTCTTGTACACGGGCTTGGCTTTCGTGACTGGAAATATTTCAACTACTGGGGAAGAATTCCTGCGGAGCTTATAAGAAACGGCGCAACGATTTACTATGGGCATCAGGAGGCTTGCGCAACTGTTGTCACAAACGCTGAGCATATTCGGAAAAAAGTGCTGGAAATTGTCGAGGAAACAGGCTGTGAAAAGGTGAATATCATTGCTCATTCAAAGGGCGGTCTTGACTCACGTTACGCAATCGCTAAGCTTGGTATTGAGGACTATGTTGCAACACTTACCACTGTGGGCACTCCTCATCACGGCTCACAGGTTACCGATTTGGCGAATAAGCTTCCCGACAGCTTTTACCGAAAGGTTGCGGATTTTGCTGACAGAAGATTTAAAAAGCTTGGTGACGAAAATCCCGACTTTTACACCGCCTGTCATCAGTTCAACAGCGACTATGCAGAGAAGTTCAACGAGGAAATCAAGGACTCTGAAAAGGTTTATTATCAGAGCTACACCTCGGTAATGAAAAACGCTTTCAGCTTTGATATTCTTGGATTTACCTGGCTTCTGCTGAGCAGGTATGGCAGAAACGATGGGCTTGTTACTGAGGAGTCGGCTAAGTGGGGCAACTTCAGGGGCGTTTACGAAAGCAAGCGCATACGCGGAATTTCCCACGGTGATACAATAGACTTGAAGCGTGAGGACTACAAGGGTTATGACCCAAGAGAGGCTTATGTGGAGATTGTGTCTGAGCTTAAAGAAATGGGTTATTAAAACCAATCTCGCTGTCGCTCGATTGATTTCCGAATTTTTCTTTCCGCAAGGTGAAAAGAAAAATGTCGGACAACTCTGAGAATTTATTTCCAAAAAACTTGCATAAAATGTAAAATGCTATTTTAAATACTTGAAATATTCATATTATTTTGCTATATTAAAAAGATACACAAAAGAGAGGTGCTTGCAATGAGTACAATAGAAAAATTCAATGAACACGTTATGGGTACTTACGGACGTTACCCTTTGGTACTGGAAAAGGGTGAGGGACGTACTGCCACTGACGAAAACGGAAAGAAATACATAGATTTCGGAAGCGGTATCGGTACAAATTCTCTCGGTTACTGCGATGAGGACTGGGCTGAGGCGGTGTGTGCTCAGGCAAGAGCTATCCAGCACACCTCAAACTATTACTACACAAAGGTGCAGGCTGACTTTGCGGAGGCTCTTTCTAAGGCTACAGGCTATGACAAGATGTTCTTCGGCAACTCGGGCGCTGAGGCTAACGAGTGCGCAATCAAGCTTGCAAGAAAATATTCTTTCGACAAATACGGCAAGGACGCAAAGCGTTACAACATAATCACTCTCGTGAACAGCTTCCACGGAAGAACAATGGCTACCCTTTCTGCAACAGGACAGGACGTTTTCCATAACTACTTCTTCCCATTTGTTGAGGGCTTCATCAACGTTGAGGCTAACAACATCGATGACCTCCGTGCAAAGATTGACGATACGGTTTGTGCTGTAATGTTTGAATTTGTACAGGGCGAGGGCGGAGTTGTTCCTCTCGACAAGGAGTTTGTGGACGAAATCTTCAAGCTCTGTGCTGAAAAGGATATCCTTACAATTGCCGACGAGGTTCAGACTGGCGCAGGACGTACTGGAACTTTCCTTACTTCCGTTCAGTATGGCGTAAAGCCTAACATCACAACAATGGCAAAGGGCGTTGCAGGCGGCGTGCCTGTGGGAATTTGTCTTGCTGACGAAAAGTGCAGCGGAGTTCTTGTTCCGGGTACTCACGGCTCAACTTTTGGCGGCAACCCTCTTGCTTGTGCAGGTGGACTTGCGGTTGTGAACAAGGCTGCAAAGAAGGAATTCCTTGATGAGGTAAATGCAAAGGCTGACTACTTCAGGAAAAAGCTGCTGGAAATTCCCGAAATTGAGGGAGTTGATGGTCTTGGACTTATGATTGGTGCACGTCTTAAAACAAAGAATGCGGCTGATATCTGCCGTGCGTGCAGCGAAAACGGTCTGCTTATTCTGACGGCGAAAACAAAGCTCCGTTTCCTGCCGCCGCTTAATATTACATACGAGGAAATTGACGAAGGATTTGAAATACTGAGGAGGATACTGGCATGATGTACTATGAAAAATACGGTGACGAGCATAACCCGATTATTATTTGTCTGCATGGTGCAAATCATGTTCATTGCTTCTCAAAGCAGTGTGAATATCTTTCGAAGAATTATTGCGTAATCGTTCCGCATCTTCCAGGTTACGGAAGAAATGAAGTGAAGACCTTCAAGACAGTTGAAGCGCTGAAGGAACTTGTTGAGTTTATTCCTTCATTTGGCAGGAAGGTTACTCTTATTGGCTTTTCGCTGGGTGCACAGCTTGCTTTCGTTATGATGTGCAAGGCACCGCAGCTTTTCAACGGCGTTGTAATGATAAGCCCATGGCTTTTAAAAGACCCTGCTGAGATTGAAAAGGCTATGAAGCAGGCTTCCGATAACGAAAAGCTTTCCAAGAACAAGCTGCTTGTGGGCTTCAATGCTCTCGCTATGGGTCTTGACAAGGGTGAAAGAGAGGAAAACGCTGAGTTTGCTCAGAACGTTACTATGACAACAATCCTCAATTCTATCGACAACGGCATCAAGTTTGAGGACTTCCCCGAATACCGCGATGTTGATGTGCCTATGCTTGCTCTCTGCGGTATCAAGGAAACTCTCGAAATCAGAAAGAGCGTCCGTACCCTTTCTATGCAGAATCCACGCTGTGCTTACGATATGTGGGACGGTGCTGCTCATAATATTCCTTTCAAGGCTGCTTCCCGTCTTAACAAGGCTCTTGAAGAATTTATGGATAAGAAGGTTACGAAATAACATATTATAAAATACAGAACAGGAGATTTAACCAATGAAACACTTACTTAAAATGCTTGACCTTTCCCGTGAGGAAATTATCGATATCCTTAATCTTGCTGACCAGCTCAAGTACGAGCTCAAGCACAACATTCCCCACCCACACCTCAAGGGCAAATCCCTCGGTATGATTTTCCAGAAGGCTTCTACACGTACCCGTGTTTCCTTTGAAACAGGTATGTACCAGCTTGGCGGTAACCCTATGTTCCTTTCCTCCAACGATTTGCAGATTGGACGCGGTGAGCCTGTACAGGACACAGCAAGAGTTCTTTCCCGTTACCTTGACGGTATTATGATTCGTACCTTCGAGCAGAAGGAAGTTGAGGACCTTGCAAAGTACGGTTCAATTCCGATAATCAATGGTCTTACAGACTTCTGTCACCCTTGTCAGATTCTTGCTGACCTTATGACTATCCGTGAATTCAAGGGTCAGTTCAATGGTCTGAAGATGTGCTTTATCGGTGACGGCAACAATATGGCTAACTCCCTTATCGTTGGCTGTCTCAAGGTTGGTATGGCTGTTTCCGTGGCTTGTCCGGACGGTTATCACCCAGACCCACAGGTTATGGAATTCGCTAAGGATTTCGACTGCTTCGAGCTTACAGATTCACCAATGAAGGCTGCTGAAAATGCTGACGTTGTAATCACTGACGTATGGGCTTCCATGGGTCAGGAGGGCGAAGCTGAAAAGCGTAAGCTTGCTTTCAAGGGCTATCAGATTAACGATGAAATTATGGGCGTTGCAAAGAAGGACGCTATGGTGCTTCACTGTCTCCCTGCTCACCGTGAGGAGGAAATCACTGAAAAGGTATTTGAGGCTCACGCTGAGGAAATCTTTGAAGAGGCTGAAAACCGTCTCCACGCTCAGAAGGCAGTTATGGTTAAGCTTATGGCATAAAAAGCTAAAGCTCATTGACGTTCGTTTTAGCTCAGTGTTTTGCAAAGCAAAACACAATCTTTCAGTATGAAAATCAAGGGCGGACTTATTCCGCCCTTTTTCACAGTATTATGACAGGAGGATTATTATGGGTTATAATCACAACCGAATTAAGGAGAATGCAAGACTTTTCTACAAGAACAACACGGGCAATTCCATTGTTTCACAGCTGATTTATTACGGCGTGGTGTTAGGTGTTGTATTTGTTATGTACATACTTATGTTTTTGACTATGGGTGCTTCGGTTTTCGGAATCGCAATTGCAGGCGGCTCTGAAAGCGAGGGCGCAGTTGCAGGTATGGCGCTGGGAACAATAATCGGTATGTTGATTTTCTTTGCAATTTACATTGCTGTGCTTCTTGGAATTAATCCGCTGGTAATGGGGTTTATGAACTGGTACAGAAAATCCATTTACGAAAAAGTTCCGCTGGGCGAAATTTTTGCGCCGTACAAAAAGAAATACCTTATGAGCAACATCGGAACAATGTTTCTTGTACAGCTTTATACATATCTCTGGAGTCTGCTGTTTATTATTCCGGGCATTATCAAGAGCTACAGCTATTGTCAGACAACCTTCATCAAGGCTGAAAATCCGAACATTCCCGCAAGCCGTGCAATTGAGCTGAGCAAGATTATGATGGAGGGGCACAAGGCTGACCTGTTCTATCTGCACCTTAGCTTTATCGGCTGGATGATGCTTTCGGGCTTTACTTACAATATTCTCGGTATCGTCTATGTTTACCCATATTATTTTTCAGCGCTGTCCTTTGCTTACATTGAGGTAAAGGCTGACGCAATCGCAAAGGGACTCATTAATCCTGCCGAATTCAATCCTGTGCAGGAGGAATATATCTAAGGCTGATTTTACCGCTTCCGCAAAAACGGAGGCGGTTTTTGCTTTTTCTCAGACTGTATAAACTTATTGTATAAAGTGCACAGGAGTATTCCTAAACGTATAAGTAGGCATACATTATGGCAATTGTCACCAAAAAGCGCTGTTAAAATGCAAGAATTTTTGTGTTTGCGTATGACATTTTGTGCACTTTAGGAAAATTTCATAGAAATATCATTAAATTTTTTACAGGTAAAACGGCAATTAATTCTCGTATTTGCTTGTAATTTTGGTGAAAATGATATATAATAATATTGAATAATTATGGGTAAGTGCGCCCTTTTGACCCTGACAGCGGCTTTTTGCCGAGAAAGGAGTGGTATTATGGGTCTTTTTGACAGCGTTACACATAACCTCGCTGAACAGGCTCTCGATGCAACCTGGTACAAGCAGAGAGTTATTACAAATAATATCGCAAACAGCGATACACCTGATTATAAAGCTAAAACCGTGGAGTTCAGCCTCCTTCTCAAGGAAAAGTGCAAATGCAAATACCACGAGGGCATTGAGGACGATAACTTCCACCGCAGAGACGACAGAGAATGTACTGACCCTATCGAGCTGGCGGTTACTACTACATACGAAACCAATACAAATCAAATTCTCGACGGCAATAACGTCGATATGGAAAAGGAGCAGACTGCTCTTGCTGATGCTCAGTACCAGTACAGCGCACTGACTGACTATCTGAACAACAACTACGCTATGATAAGGTCAGCTCTGACGAAAAACTGATTTTGTGTAGCGTAATAACTGCTTCCGCATAAACCGATAAAAAGAAAGGACGGTCGGAATGGCTTTCATAAATTCTCTCGACATAAGCGCTTCTGCGCTTTCGGCTCAGAGACTTAGAATGGATATAATTTCCCAGAATATTGCCAATCAGGAAACCTATAACACCTCCCCAGGCGGCGACCCGTACTGCCGTCAGCTTGTGGTGTTCTCCGAAAAGAAAAAGTTCGGCGACGTTCTGGATAAATATACAAGACTTGCCTACAACGACGATGAGGACGTTAAAAAATACAGCAGAGGCGTTTACTACCTCAACCACGAGGATAAATACAAGGCTGCGGGAGTTACTGTTGCGGACGTAATTGAGGACGACGCTCCTTACGTTCCTGTGTATGACCCCGATAACCCTCTTGCTGACGAGGACGGCTACATCTACAAGAGCAACGTTGACAACACCAAGGAGCAGATTGACCTCCTTGCTGCACAGCGCTCCTATGAGGCTAACGCTGCTGCTTTTGCTGCTGTAAAGGCTATGCTTTCTACAGCTATGACTCTTAAAGGAAGATAATTAAACCAATTTAAAGAATGGAGATAAATTATGTTTATTGTACCAATCAGCAATGCTATCCAGCCTGTTGAGTCTCTCTTTGATGACAAGACCACGGCTGCTGTGGCTGACAGCACCGATAATCCCCAGTTTTCCGACGTGTTCAAGGAAATTTTTACAGATGTTCAGGAAACACAGCGTGTTGTTCAGGAGGACTCTGTTCGTCTTGCAATGGGCGATGTTGATGACCTGCATACAATTTACAACAATATGACAAAAGCGTCTGTTGCGGTTGAAACCTTTGTGGCTGTAAAGAATGCGGCAGTAAGCGCTTATGACCAGGTGCTCCAGATTTCAATGTGATTAAGTCTGCAATACATAATGTATAATACGCAATGCGTTATACATTATGTATCGCTAAGGAAGGAATTTTCGTAAAATGGCGGTTAAGGAACAGGTAATAAAAGTCAAAAAGACTTTCACAACCTTCTGGGACGGTCAGAGTAAAACCCGCAGAATTCTTTATATATCAATTCTTGCGGCGATTGTTCTGCTGGCGGTCATTGTGACGGTTGCTTTAAATAAAAAGGATTATGTCATTCTCTATGAGGGACTGGAAACCACGGAGGCTGCCGAAATGGTTACTCTCATTGAGGAAATGGGCTATGAAGCCAAGCTTTCGGGCGGTACAATCACCGTTCTGAAGGGCACGGAAAATTACATAGCTATCCAGCTTGCTCAGCAGGAATACCCAAAGAGCAGTCTGAGCTACCCACTTTCCACGGAAAATACGGGTATGTTTACAACGGGCGAGGAGCGTGAAGCGTATCTGAAAATGGATACGGAAAACAGACTCGGCGCTATTATCGGCTCTATGGAGAATATCAGCAAGGCGGTTGTAACGCTGACTGCTCCCGAGCAGAAAAATACCGTTATCAGTGCTAATAAGCAGCACCCTACCGCGGGCGTTGTGGTTTATCTTGACGGTATCGAAAAGCTCTCCAATAAGCAGATTATGGGTATTACCCACCTTGTTAAAATGTCTTGGTCGGGTCTTACCGAGGAAAATATTTCAATCATTGACGGATACGGTATTCCACAGATTGCAGGTGAGGACAGCGACTATGACCTGATTGTTGAGGAAACAAAAAAGCTGGCTTTCAAAACACAGCTTGAAAATACAATCAAGGATAAAGTCCTTGAGCTTCTTATCCCGATTTACAGCGAGGAAGGCGTTTCCGTTGCGGTAAATATGGTGCTCGACTTTGACTCCAAGGTCAGTGAAACTACCGATTACTCCCCTGAGGGCAACACCAATACGGGTGTTCTCCAGCACGGCGACGTAGAAGCTGCAAGCGGCGGCACAACTGCCGACGGCGGCGTTGTGGGCGTTGAGGGCAACGCTGATGATACATATCCTACAGGCGACACGGACGGTTACGGCGCGTGGTCTGAGGAGGCTTACTCCAATACATACCTTGTTGATACATACAAGGAGCAGGTTGAAAAGGCAGGCTACGAAATCGACGGCCTTTCCATTTCGGTTGTTGTTTATACAGATTACCTTTCCGAAGCTGAAAAGCTTGACCTTGTGAAGCTCGTAGGTAACGCAGGTACAGTAAATCCTGCTGTTCTTGAAGAGGTTGTAACGGTTACAAACTTCAGAAAGTTCACCGATTTGGACGATGTTCCTGCGGGAACTGCTCCGAAGTATCTGTTTGGTCTTACCTTTGACCAGCTTATTCTCGTGGGCGCAATCGTGCTTATACTTATTCTTGTTATTCTTATTGTTATGGCTATCCTTTCGGGCAACGCAAAGAAGAAGAGAAAGGAATTCGAGAAGCAGATTATCGAAAGAAGCGGTCTTGTTCCTGCGGAAGGAGAGGAACCTGTGGATACATTCACATTCAGCGATGCAGGCGAACCAATCGAGGTACCGAGCCTTACGGACGACCAAATCGAAACAAAGGAAGTTGTTATCAGAAGAGAAATCAGCGAATTTGCAAAGTTCAGCCCCGAAATTGTGGCTCAGCTGCTTAGAAGCTGGATGAAGGAAGAGGAGGATTAACTGATGCCGGATATTCAGGAGCTTACCGCTGCGCAGAAGGCGGCTGTGGTTATTACCTCCATCGGCGCCGAAAACGCTGCTCACGTCTATAAGCGACTTACCGATGAAGAGGTTGAAAAGCTTACATTTGAGGTTTCAAGCCTCCCTTATATGGACATTAATCAGGTGGACGCAGTTCTTAATGAATTTTATGAACTGTGTCTCACCCAGAAGGTTATTACAGAAGGCGGTATCGACTACGCAAGGTCGGTTCTGGAAAAGGCTTACGGCGCAGAAATGGCGCAGAAGCTTATGGAGAAGGTTTCCAAGTCTATGCAGACAAAGGCTTTCGAATTTGTCAGAAAGTCCGACTACAAGAACCTTCTTGCAATTATTCAGAACGAACACCCGCAGACAATTGCTCTCGTACTCTCTTATGTAAACTCCGAACAGGCTTCTGCTGTTCTTCAGGAGCTCCCGAGAGAAAAGCGAGTTGAGGTTGTTGAAAGAATTGCGAAGATGGAATCCGCTTCGCCTGAAACAGTCAAGGCTATCGAGTCTACTCTCGAAAGAAAGTTTGCGGCTGTTGTTTCTATGGACCTTACAGAGGTTGGCGGTATCAACTATGTTGCTGATGTACTCAACAAGGTTGACCGCGGTACAGAAAAATACATCTTCGACGAACTCTCCGCAAGAGACCCTGCTCTCGTGGAAGAAATCAAGAAGAAGATGTTCGTATTCGAGGATATCCTCTCTCTCGACTCTATGTCTATCCAGCGTTTCATCAGAGATGTGGAAACAAAGGATTTGGCTATCGCTATCAAGGGCTCCAACGCAGAGGTTGCGGCTACCCTTTATGCGAATATGCCTCAGAGAATGCAGGAATCCATTCAGCAGGAAATCGAGTACCTCCACAACGTGCGTATGCGTGACGTTGATGAGGCTCAGCAGAGAATTGTTGGTATCATTCGTCACCTTGAAGAAGAAGGCGAGCTGGTAATCGGCAAGGGCGGAGAGGACGAGATAATTGCTTAAAATCGTTAGAAGCTATCAGACGGCTTACGAAATGGGTAAGCCCGTTGCAATCGACAACACGGTTTATATTCCTACCGAGGACGAGGAAACGGGCGAGGTCATTTCTGCCGAGGAAATGCGCAGACGTGAGGAGCAGAAGGCTGCCGAGGAAAAGGCTGCTGAGGAATACCGCATAAAGACTGAGGTTGATAAGCGGTTGAGGGTTGCTCTTGCAGAGCGCAGCGCACAGCTCGATAAAGAGCGTGAACAAATAATTGAACAGGCAAAAAAAGAAGCGGCGGCAATTACTGCTGATACAAAGGCAGCAACTATGGCGGTTATGGAAAAGGCTCAGAATGAATGTCTTGTTCTGAAGGAGCAGGCAAAGCAGGAGGGCTACAGCGAGGGCTTTGCGCAGGGCAAAGAGGAATCGCTGGAAAAATATAAGCGCTATATCGACGCTTCGGGCAAGCTGCTTTCCGAGATAAATTCAAGGAAGGAAGCATACTATATTTCAAACGAAGATGAAATGCGGACAGCGGTTTTTGAGATGGTAAAGAAAATCACAAGAGCTGAGCTTGTGGCAGACCCCGAAATTATTGAGGGTATTATTGCCGAGGCTGCTAAAAACTTCCGTAATTCAGACTACATAAAGATTACCCTCTCAGAGGACGAAATTACCGAGAAATTCAGAACGGACGCAAAACTCATAAATGAGATTATTCCGTTTGTTCCCGAAATCGAAATTGAGTCTGATGACGAGGCTGAGGAGGGCACGATTATTCTGGATAATGATTCGGAAATCGTGGACGCAGGTGTTCCGACACAGCTGGAATTCCTGAGGGAAATCCTCGATAACACAAGAGGCAAAACCGAGGAGTAATCCTCAATCAAATTTACTATCGGAGCGTTGATATGAATTTTACAGCGGTACGAGATGCCGTCAAGCAGGCGGATTTGTTCAGGTACAAGGGTAAAATTGAAAAGATTATCGGTATGACTATTGAAGCGTCGGGACCAACCGCAAATATAGGCGATGTGTGCCGAATTTACCGTAAGAATGAAAACGGTAAGGTTGATGACTCCTTCATTTACGGTGAGGTTGTTGGCTTTAATAATGGCAAGGTAATGCTGATGCCGTATACCGATATCGAAGGTATCGGTCCGGGCTCAATCGTTGACAATACAGGCAGACAGCTTCAGGTTGACGTTGGCAACGAGCTTGTGGGACGTATCATCAACGCTATCGGCGAACCGATTGACGGCGGACCTCCGATAAAAACTACTGACAGATATTCCATTGCAGGTGAACCTGTTAACCCGCTGACAAGACCAAGAATTGATGATATTATCCCATTCGGGGTTAAGGCAATCGACGGTCTGCTGACAATAGGCAGAGGGCAGCGTATGGGTATCTTCGCAGGCTCAGGTGTTGGTAAGTCAACGCTTCTGGGTATGATTGCGAGAGAGGTTCAGGCAGATATAAATGTTATCGCTCTGGTTGGCGAACGTGGACGAGAGGTTCTCGAGTTCATTGAGCGTGACCTCGGCGAAAAGGGTATGGCACGTTCAGTGCTGGTTGTTGCTACATCTGACCAGCCTGCGATGATGCGTAACAAGTGCCCTATGACAGCAACAGCTATTGCGGAGTACTTCAAAGACCAGGGCAAGAACGTTCTGCTGATGATGGACTCACTTACACGATACGCAATGGCGCAAAGAGAAATCGGTCTTGCGGTTGGAGAGGCGCCTATCGCAAGAGGTTATACGCCGTCTATCTACACGGCTATGCCGAAGCTGCTTGAAAGAGCAGGAAACTTCGAGCGCGGCTCAATC
>JAZSHA010000071.1:0-10793 GCA_045533025.1 Oscillospiraceae bacterium | reverse complement strand
AGTATTATGGCATAATAAAACGGTCTATGATTAATTCCAAAGACCGTTTGTGCGCGACGATATAAATAAATAGAGAAAATGAAAAAATTTGTTGCAATTTCATACTTTATATGGAATAAAGTTAATATTGATTGTTGTTTTTCACAACACAAATCAGTTAAAAAATATTGGAGGTTTTCAAATGGCAATAACAGTACAAGAACTTATGAATATGATCAAGGATAACGATATCCAGATGATTGACTTTAAAATCGTTGATATCAACGGTCAGTTCCGTCACGTTACAATCCCTGCTGAACAGTTCAATGAGGATACATTGAAGGAAGGTATCGGATTTGACGCTTCCAACTACGGCTATGCAGTTGTAGAAAAGAGCGATATGGTGTTTATCCCTGACCTGGATACAGCAATGGTTGACCCATTCTGCGGCGTGCCAACTCTTTCTATAACAGGTAACGCAATGGTTATCGACTACCCTGAAAACCGTCCCCTTGACCAGTACCCAAGAAATATCGTTCTTGCTGCCGAGCAGTATATGAAGGATACTGGCATTGCTGATACAATGCTCATTCTCCCTGAATTTGAATTCCACCTTTTCGATAACGCAGGCTGGTCCGTAACACCTGAAAGAATCGGTATGTACGTTGATACTTCACAGGCGTACTGGAACAGCGAAACAGAAGGCAAGGGCTGTGTTGTAGCTCACCAGAAGAACTACCACATTGCTAAGCCATTTGATACTTCCTATGAGTGCCGTTCCGAAATGTGTATGGAAATGCAGAAGGCTGGCATTCCAATCAAGTATCACCACCCTGAGGTTGGCGCAGCTGGTCAGTTTGAAATCGAGCCAATGCTCGGTCAGATGTCCAAGATGGCTGACGCAACAATGATGATTAAGTACATTATCCACAATACAGCCCTCAAGTACGGCAAGGTTGCAACCTTTATGCCAAAGCCTGTTTACGGCGAAGCTGGTAATGGTATGCACGTTCATATGCTCCTCCTCAAGGACGGCGAGCCTGTGTTCCCCGACGATAACGGCCATTCACACCTCAGCCAGACAGCACACTACTTTATGGGCGGTCTGCTGAAGCATATCGCTTCCCTCTGTGCAATCACAAACCCAAGCACAAACTCCTTCAAGCGCCTTGTTCCAGGATTTGAAGCACCTGTAACAGTTGGTTACGCAACTTCCAACAGAAGTGCAGTAATCCGTATCCCTGCTTATGCAAAGACACCAAAGCTCAGACGTTTTGAAATCCGTAACCCTGACGCAACTTGTAACCCATACCTTGCTTACGCAGCAATCCTTATGGCAGGTCTTGACGGTGTAAAGAACAAGATTGACCCGCACGCAAACGGCTGGGGACCATACGACTTCAACCTTTATAAGCTTTCCGATGAGGGAAAGGCAAAGCTTTCTTCCCTCCCAACAACTCTCGATGCTGCTCTTGACGCACTCGAAGCTGACCACGACTACCTCACAGAAGGCGGCGTATTCCCAGAACAGCTTATCAAGACATTCATTGCAAACAAGAGAAAGGAATGTTTCGAACTTTCCAAGATTCCTCACCCTGCTGAATTCGACAGATATTTCAATCTTTAATTTTCAAAGCTGCTGCATTTTTGCAGCAGCTTTATTTTCGTGTATGCCTTGACGTAGGAAAATATATGTGGTAAAATAAGTAAAACGATTTTTGGAGGAACTTTTATGAAGAAAGTACTCACTTTACTTGTAATGTGCGCAATGCTTAGTGGCTGTAACGCAGATAATTCTGCTGAAATAACCGTACAAACAACGGAACAGATTACTATAACCACTGCTGAAACAATTGAAATAACTGAAGCAACTGCTGCAACTACCGTAAAGCCTACTGAAACAACTACGGAGGAAACTACTCAGACGGAAGAAGTATCGGAGGCGGAAGACGTGGAAACTGAGAAAACTCCCGTTGCATATTACGGTGAAATGCTTGCGGACGGAAATAAGCTTGTCGGCTCAAATACAGGTGAGCAGGTCAGAGTTACAGGTATGAGTTTCTTCTGGAGCAACTGGTCTCAGAAATATTATACAGCCGATTATGTGGATTATCTTGTGGACGATTATAATTGTGAGGTTGTCCGCTGTTCATACGGAATTCAGGATAATGGCGTGCCTTATGATACCTCCTGCGAGCCGCTTATCGAGGACGTTATCGAGCAGGCTGTCGAAAGAGGAGTTTATGTAATTGTCGATTGGCATTCACACGGTGCACACAACAATCCCGACGAAGCCATTGCATACTTTGAAAAGCTTGCCGAAAAGTACGGCAGCTATGATAATCTGATTTTTGAAATCTATAACGAGCCTACTCAGGTGAGCTGGAATACCGTTAAGGATTACGCTGAAAAGGTTATCCCAGCTATAAGAAAGTATTCGGATAACCTTATTATTGTTGGCTCTCCGACCTGGTCTCAGGACGTAACCTCAGCAGCCGCAAACCCTGTAGAGGGCGAAAATATCGCATATACCCTCCATTTTTATGCAGGCACACATAAGCAGTGGCTCAGAGATAATGCCGATAAGGCACTTGCGGCAGGAATACCGCTTTTTGTTACCGAATGGGGCAGCGTAAATGCTGACGGAAACGGCAGTATAGATAAAGCATCTACCGAAGAATGGTTTGCTTGGATGGATAAGAATAATATCTCCAGCTGTAACTGGGCTGTCAATGATAAGGATGAGGGCTCCAGTATATTTGTGCAGGACAGCACTCTCAGCGAAACAGGCAAATACATAAAGGAGCTTATCAGCGAAAGAACGGAAAACGCTGAATGGAGAACCAAATAATTGAAAATGTTAAAAAGAACTTTACTTTCGGGTAAGGTTCTTTTTTGTTAATCATATTTAAAATGTTTAAATTTTTTTGCTTTGAAATGCTAAAGTTTTTGTAATTTGTGACGATATTTATATTGTAAGTTTGTTTATACCATATGAAAGGAGGGCGCTGCAATGACCGTTACGCATTTCAAGGGCGCGGATTTTCTCGTTAATAGAAACAGAAAAACCAATTCAAAGCTCCAGAAATCGCTTGAAAAGCTTGCAAGCGGATATCAGGTAAACCGTGCTGCTGATGATGCGGCAGGACTTGCTGTTTCCGAAAAAATGCGCGGAATTATTGCAGGACTCGACCAGGGCGTTAAAAATATGAACGATGGTATAAGCTACCTCCATTCTGTTGATGGCTCAGCTCAAGAAATCCATAATATCATTCACCGTCTTGAAACACTTGCTGTTGAGGCGGCTAACGGTACTTATGACGGTCTTGACAGAGGTGCTCTCGATATTGAATATCAGCAGCTTCTTGAGGAAATCGGTCAGATTACCGATACTTCCCATTTCAACGGTCTCCCTCTTTTTGAAAAGCATCTCGAATCCTACGGTCTTAATGAGGGCGTTGTTGCTCACAACAGCTCTATCGTTGTAAATAACCTGAATATGCCTATCGTTATCGGTTATACACTTGATGGTCAGCAGAAGGAATACACAATCAATGTTCCTTACGGCACATACAGCGCAGAGGTGCTTGCTGATGTAATTGATACAGAGCTTTACGATAAAGCTCCTAACCTTATTATCGGCGTGAACGAAAACAGAGAGTTTACAATCCAGTCCGAGCCGGGCAAAATTGATTATGTAGGCGGCCCAGGTGCAACTCTTTTCTATGATGCAACAATCGGCTCCGAAAGCGGTTACCTCCTCGGCGTAACAACCTTCGTGCACGAAAATGCTAAGCTTGAAATATTCACAGGCGAAAATGATGTTATGTCCTTCCGCCTCGGTGACAGCGATACAGTTCATTCTATAACACTCGATGCTGGCAAGTATACCCGCGACCAGCTTATCGACCATATGAACGCTAAGTTTGCAGCTTCAGGTATCCCTGGCGATATCAAGGCTGTTCCCGAAACAAACAATAACGGCGGTATGATTATCGGTATTGCCTGCAAGGAAACCATCACAGGTCTTACAGGCAACTTCCTTAAAATGGATAATAAATCCTCTCCGATTTACGATATCGCAAACTACGGCTATACTAACAATACCCAGTCTGTCCTCACAGGCAAGAAGGTTATTCCTGTAAATACCGAAATCGTAAGAGGCAGAAACGAATATTTTACTCTTGACCTCAGCTGGTACGGCGCAGATGACGCAAAAGAAACACGCAGAGTTCAGATTGACCTCCTTGATGCTAACGAAAACGAAAAGGTATATGCAAACCCTTCCGACCTTGCTGCAAGAATTAATGACCAGCTGGGCGATTTGCCTTTTACAGCTACAATCGGTTCTTCGGGAACACTTGTAATCAAGTCCGACCAGTATGGTGACAAGTGTAAGGTTGACCTTGTTGAAAGCCTTGCTCCAAGCGGTTATATGGTTTATGACCTTTTTGACAAGGGCACACTCAGCAAGCTCAATCCGTCTGTAACAACATCTTCATTCAGCCCTGCAAGCCTTACAGCTAAGAAAACTTTCGGCAGCTCAATCGAAGTTCCTGCCGATGAAAACGAGCTTGTTTTCACCATAGCAACAGACAGCGGAAACAAGACAATGAATATAACTATCCCTGCAAATACATATACAAAAGCTTCTTTGCAGAATGAACTCAATAATCAGGTTGCTGCAAATTATCCCGACCTTGCTTCAAAGCTTACCTTTACAGTAGGAAACACAATCAAGCTTTCTGCAATCGAATTCAGCGGCGCAGATATCAAGTCATTCTCCGTTTCCTCCGCTTCAAGCGGCTACGGCAGACTTATCGGCGGCGTTTACTATACAGATAATTACTCTATCGAAAAGGGCAGTGAAGAAACCTACGCAAGCGGTTCAGGCACAATGCCCTCGGGCAGTCCTGCCGTTTCTTCCACAGCAGGTAAAACAACCGATGTTGTAACCTATTCCAACAATACCTCAACAACCTCTCAGATTACACAGGATTATATTATCTATAGCCCTGTTTCTCCAACCATCAAGAACGGTTATCAGGTTGAGTATGATGACAGTGAGTCTATTATCGGCGACGAGCGTATCGAAAAGTTCCCTGCATCTATGACAATGTCAGGTGCGCTTACTCAGTTTACAGCAAACGGCAAGTCTATGAGGGATATCAATCTTGTACTCTCCGTAACCGATACAACAGGCTCAACAGCTTTCAATATCGTTGTTCCTAAGGGTTCTACCAAGGAACAGGCTATCCAGCTGATAAATAAAGAGCTTGACGGCAAGGCAACAGCTAAAGCTGACGGAAATAATCTTGTTGTTACAACAGCTGCTAAAGGCGACGGCGTGCAGATTGCAACAGGCAGCTGTACAATGGCAAATTCTGCACGAAAGAATTCAATCGCTACACGTTCAAATGCAGTTATCGACGAAACACATAACAAGGTTTACGTTCCGTCCACAATGACAATTCCGGATGCCGCTTCTCAGCTTCCATTTACAGTTGGCACTTCAAACAATAAGTTTGTGTTCAAGGCTGGTGCAACAAACTATAACCTTACCCTTACAAACGGCACATATACCTCCGTCAAAGCTCTTGCAGACGAGCTTAACGCAAGAATTGCAGAAGCCGACGGCGGAACACCGAAAACTACCGTTTCCGTAGGCAGCAGCGGCAAATCTCTGGTTTTCAGCGGTCCTCTCAAGGAAAGCGGAGCATTTACAATCGATACCGCTAATTCAACCTGCAATATCTATAAAACAAAGAACGTAAAGGAAACAGCAGGCAATCCTAATTACAATCCTGCAACAGGAAAAATCGAAGAACCTGCTTCCGTTACAGCAGCAGGCTTTGACTCTCATTTCCCAATGACAATTGACTCATCAAACAATACTGTTACATTTACATACAAATCACCAACAGAAACAAAGAATGTTACAATTACTGTTCCGAGCGATACATATAATTCTGCTTCTGATTGTGCACAGGCAATCAATACCGTTGTAAGTAACGACCCTGCACTCAAGGATATTATTTCCGTAAGCTATGCGTCAGGCAAGGGGCTTACCTTTACTACTAAAAACGGCGGTGCAGGCTACTCAATTACCAACCTCGGCGGTACAGCAGGCTTTGATAAGTATATCAAGAAAGCAAGCGCAGGCAGTAACGGTACAATCGATACCACAACAAATAAGGTTTATTTTCCTGCAACAATTTCCAATAACAAGTTCAGCACCCTTTTCAGCGGCAGCGGTCTTGAAGTTACAGACAAGAATAAGCACGTTGCTCTCACAATCAGCGGAACAACTGTTGAATTTGACCTCGCTGAAGGCGATTATGTCGGTACAGCAGGTATGAACAGCATCGTTTCTCAGCTTCAGGCAGGTTTTGCAGGTCACGGCGTAACCGTTTCTGCTTCCTCCACAACCCTCTCCATCACAACCGATGCGAAGGGCAGTGCCGCAAACTTTGCTGTCAGCGTAAATAATACCTCTTATATCTTCAAGAAGTCCAACAGCGTTGCAAAGGAAACTTCAACCACAAGAAGCGACAGCCGTTGTACAATCACTTCAAGCAACAGAATTACAAGCATTACAATTGAAGATTACAACAACGAAATGTCTTTCGATTACGCAGTTGACGTAAACGGTACTTCCGTTTCAGGCAGAGCAAGCATCTCCGTTCCCGCAGGAACTTATACAGCTGATACACTCAAAACAGCTCTCCAGACTGCAATTGACAATGCCCTCGGCACAGACCAGCTTGTAGTTTCAACTTCAAACGGTCATATCAGCATTAAGGGCGCAACGCCTTCCGATACACGTAAAATCAGTAATTTCAGCGGACGTCTTTTCGATAATGTGTTCCAGAGTGCAAGCTACACTGGTATAAACCGCCATACAGAAACCAAGGGCACTTCCCTTGGCAGTACACTTTCTTATATCGTCGGAAGAAATGACCTTGAACCATCAAGCAAGGACGAGTACCTTTCAGGCAAGGATGTGTGTATCTACACCGACCTTAATGATACTCTCATTTTTGACCTTAACTACGGCGGTATGGCTCATACAATCGAATTTCAAATTCCGGCAGGTGACTATACCAAGAAAGAGCTTGTCAATGTTATCGAACAAAAGGGCAGAGAAGAATTCGCAAAGCTTACTGACTACACAGGAAATAGCTTCCCCGACGATTTCTTCAACGCTTCAATCGGTCTTTCCGAGCTTGGTGTTCCCGAAAACAATACAGGTATCTCCAGCTCCGATAAGCTTGTTCTTTGGTGCAAGCTTCCCGATGACGGAAGAAACGGCAAAATTACAGCAATTATCGACGGTATCAGAGGTAACTCTGCATACAGAATTTTCTATGACGCAACACGTTCACCTCAGCCTTCAACCTTCTACGGTAAGCCTGACCTCTCTGATGGTATCGTAATTAACGATGAAAATGATACTCTTGGCTTTGAGCTTGACGGCGTGCCTACAAATATTGATATCCCACATGGCGAATACACTCTTGAAGAGCTTGCTCAGCACCTTAATGACACACTTGCAAACGCAGGTTCAGATGTAAGAGTGGGTCACCGTGACGGTCGAATTATGTTCTACACAGTTGAAAATGGCGATTTCGTTTTCAATAAGTTTACAGGCAATGCTGCAAATGATATTATCTACGGCGGCGAAAGCCGAGAAGAGGATACTGATATCGGCATTCATAAGGGACGTCGTACAGATAACTATATTATGTACGAGAAGACACGTGTTGACGAGCACCTTATGCGAATTAACACCACAGGCGTAACAACTGCCGAAAGAGCAGAAAAAGCGCTTAACCGTCTCAATCTTGCCAATAATTATCTCTCCAAGCAGCGTGCAGTAAGCGGTGCTTATGAAAACCGTACCGAGCACGCCCTTGCAAACCGTCAGAATTATATCGAAAATCTGACAGCTTCCGAGTCTCAGATTCGTGACGCAGATATGGCAAAGCAGTATGCTGACTATACAAAGCATCAGATTCTCAATCAGGCTCAGCAGACCATTTTTGGTCACTTCCGCAACAACCAGCAATCCATTCTGAATATTATCGCATAAAAAAATCGGAAAGCATTTATGACTTTCCGATTTTTCTTTTTATACAATTTTAGTTGTCCACTGTTCCAAATTCCAAACCTCATCGCAAACATCAAGATAAAATTCAGGCTCGTGGCTTACAAGCAGCACCGTGCCCTTAAAATTCCTGATAGCCGATTTCAGCTCGTCCTTTGCATCAACATCAAGATGATTTGTGGGCTCGTCAAGTACCAGCAGATTTATCTTTTTCAGCATAAGTCTGCAAAGTCGTACCTTTGCATTTTCACCGCCCGAAAGCACACGCATCTGCGACGTAATGTGTTCCGTGGTAAGTCCGCACCTCGCCAACGCTGCACGCACCTCCGCATTTGTCATCGCAGGGTATTCGTCCCAAATCGTCTGTAAAGCGGTTTCGGAAGTAGCTTCTTCTTCCTGTTCAAAGTAACCGACCTCAACAAACTGGTCGTGCTCAACTTCACCCGAAACAGGCGGAATAAGCTTCAATAGCGTCTTTAACAGAGTCGACTTACCCAAACCGTTTACACCCTTAATAGCGACCTTTTGTCCGCATTCCAGCTTGAGTGACAATGGTTTAGTCAAAGGCTCACCGTAACCAAGCACTAAATCCTTACACTCAATCACAACACGCCCAGGTGTACGAGCAGGCTGGAAAGAAAAATTAGGCTTTGGTTTTTCACTCATAAGTGTAATCTTGTCCATCTTGTCAAGTTTCTTCTGACGTGATTTCGCCATATTTGTTGTAGCAACCCTCGCCTTGTTTCTTGCAATAAAATCTTCAAGGTCAGCAATTTCCTTCTGCTGCTTTTCGTAAGCCTGTTCAAGCTGACGCTTTTTCAGCTCGTACATCTTCTGGAAATTGTCATAGTCACCCGTGTATCTCGTAAGTACAGCATTCTCAACGTGGTAAATAACATTGACAACATCATTGAGAAACGGAATATCGTGCGAAACAAGAATGAACGCGTTTTCGTAGTTCTGCAAAAAGTTTTTCAGCCACGCAATATGGTTTTCATCAAGGAAGTTAGTCGGCTCGTCAAGAATAAGAATCATCGGATTTTCCAGCAGTACCTTCGCAAGTAAAACCTTTGCACGCTGTCCTCCCGATAGCTCGGAAACATCACGGTCAAGCCCGATTTCGCCAAGTCCCAATCCGTTTGCGTACTCAGAAATCTTAGCGTCAATTGTGTAGTAGCCGCTGTAATCGAGGATGTCCTGAATTTCGCCAACCTTTTCCATAGCCTCAGCCATTTCTTCATCGGAGCAATCCGCCATAGAATCGTAAAGAGCCATCATTTCCTGTTCAAGCTCAGCATAGTGTGCAAAAGCGTCACGAAGCACGTCAGCAATCGTCTTGCCCTTTGTAAGTGTGCTGTACTGGTCAAGATAGCCCGTGGTAATGTGTCTGCACCACTCAATCTTACCCTCATCAGGAGCAAGCTTGCCAGTGATAATGTTCAGAAATGTGGACTTACCCTCACCGTTCGCACCTACAAGACCGATGTGCTCACCCTTGAGCAGACGGAAAGAAGCGTTGTTAAGAATCTGACGTGCACCAAAACCGTGGGTCACGTTTTCAACATTTAAAATACTCATATTTTCAATCCCTTTTTATTTACATAAGTAATAACAGTTTAGCAGAAATTGCCGTGAATGTCAATTGCGTTTTTTATTCATAGGACATTCTTTCAACTGCATATTGTAAAATACAACCTTACTACGGAGCTGAAGTTGAAAATAAGTTTTCATCTCCGAGTTTTGTTTTTCGGATTGTCATCCGAAATTTTCTGACGAAAATCACAAAACATCGAAAGGAGTGCATTTTCCCTTTCGGGAAAATGATTATTAAAATGTTTGAACTATTTAACCTGCTATTTGACAATCTGCTTTTTTTCGCCCTGCACCTTGATACAGGAAGCGTTTTTCCGAAACCCTTGTCTGCCACCGAGGAGGAAGAATGTTTTCGTAAAATGCACGAGGGAGATACCTCTGCCCGAAGCAAGCTTATTGAGCACAATATGCGTCTTGTTGCACACATTATAAAAAAGTATTACAACGTAACCACCGACCAGGAGGATTTGATTTCCATAGGCACAATCGGACTCATCAAAGCCGTGTCAAGCTTTGACTATACTAAAAAAGTAAGGTTCGCAACATACGCCTCGCGGTGCATAGAAAACGAAATTTTAATGCACTTCCGTTCATTGAAAAAAACGGCGGGGGACATCTACTTTGACGAGCCCATTGACACCGATAAGGAGGGCAACCAGCTTACTCTCATAGACATTATCGCTGAGGACGACGGTATCGTTGATAAAATCGACCTTAACATCAAATCGGAGCAGCTTTACAGATTTATTGACGAGTGTCTCGATGAGCGTGAGCTTACCATTATCAAGCATCGTTACGGTTTGTTCGGCTGTAAGCCTCTTACTCAGAGGGAGGTTGCCGAGAAGCTTGATATCTCACGCTCCTATGTTTCGAGAATTGAAAAAAAAGCTTTACAGACGCTTAGAAAAAAGTATGAACGTACATCAATTTTTGATAAGCGTAAAAAATAAAATCGGAGGTGTTCAAAATGAAATTAAGCGCCACGCCGTACAGGGTACGCCGTGGCGCTCTTTCAAACTGAAATTATTCAGCTGCGGCAGTTGCCGCCAACCCGTGAGGAAACCTCATTCGGGTATGTTTTCAGTGCAGGCTCTTAGCAAATGTTGTTGCAGCC
>JAZSHA010000029.1:0-4491 GCA_045533025.1 Oscillospiraceae bacterium | reverse complement strand
CCATTGTTTCAGCAAGTGCCTGTCGTTTTGTATCTGGAACTGTTTTCAGATCCTTTGTAAGCCAACGGCAGAAAAAGAATGCCGCAACAATGATTATCCAACCGATTACAATTGAAGCTGACAGCTTGATGCCGCCAAGCTCTAAATAGGACGGACCCCGAACGTTAATATCCATAACGGCTTATCCTCCCTTCTTATTTAATGCTGCGTGCAGAGTATATGCCATTTTCGGAAACAGCTGAGGAAGCGCACACGCTATAAGATTAAGCGAGTCACATTTCATTCCCGCATAGAACAGCACACCCGTAATCAGAAGCCTCAGCATATACGAACCGAACATATACCCCTTTGCAGCGCGCAGAGGACGTTCGACTGCCCTTTCCGAAGAAAGACCGAGAATAATGAAATTAACGAGCATAACCGCCGTTCCCGCAAGAAGTCCCAGCGGAACTTCCCTGCACAAGCCGTACACAGGCAGCGAAATAATGTAAATCACCACATCAAGAATGAGTGCTCTCGGCAGAAGAAATTTCAGTTCCCTGCTAATCATTTCACTGAATATCCGCCTTGCCATCGAGTCAAACCAATCCTTTCCGCACAACTTACAACTATATACTGAATATTATACCATTTCCATTCAGGAATTTCAACTGTTTTTGTGTTTTTTACTAACTAATTATTTGAAAAAATTTTTTTGCAACTTTTTTCAAAAAAAGTATTGACAAATGATTTTTCTTGTAGTATAATGATAAAGCTGTCGGACGAGAGACCGACAAAATGACAAGAAAATCGGGGCGTAACTCAGTTTGGTAGAGTGCTTGGTTTGGGACCAAGATGCCGCAGGTTCAAGTCCTGTCGCCCCGACCAAAAAAACAAAAATGCAAAGCATTTTTGTCCTACGAGTATTTTCGCCTTGCGAAAATACATCGGTAGATTGTTTGAATGTCACACCAATTATGAACAAAATGTAAAACCTCAAAAAGAGGGTTGACAAGTTCAAAACAATGTGATATAATAATTAAGTCGCTGAACAAAAGCGACAAACAGTTAAGCTGGTGTAGCTCAGTTGGTAGAGCAGCTGATTTGTAATCAGCAGGTCGGGGGTTCGAGTCCGTCCACCAGCTCCATTTTTTTGCTTAACTGTAAGCAAAACCTTTAATATGGAAGAGTTCCCGAGTGGCCAAAGGGGGCAGACTGTAAATCTGTTGCTTCGGCTTCGGTGGTTCGAATCCACCCTCTTCCACCAGAAACGCCCCTGTAATTTTCTTACAGGGGCTTATTTAATCTATAAATTGACACGCCGAAAGTCTGTGTCAATCAAGCTGACAAACTGTCCTTGCATACCCTGCAAGGCTTTTTTACGTTATAGGGATTTCGACATAATCAATACTTTTTTTCACCAATGTTAAAACAATATATAATGTATATCCAATAAGGAAGGGAAAATTTTATGGTAAGAGAAGATTTAAGAAACGTTGCAATCATCGCTCACGTTGACCACGGTAAAACAACACTGGTTGACGAAATGCTCAAGCAGGGCGGCGTGTTCCGTGAAAATCAGGAGGTTGCTGACAGAGTTATGGACTCAGGCGACATCGAACGTGAACGTGGTATCACTATTCTTGCGAAGAATACTTCTGTAATGTATAACGGTGTTAAAATCAACATCATCGACACCCCGGGCCACGCTGACTTTGGCGGTGAGGTTGAACGTGTACTGAAAATGGTTGACGGCGTTGTGCTTCTCGTTGACGCAGCAGAAGGCTGTATGCCTCAGACTCGTTTCGTGCTCCAGAAGGCACTTGAAATGGGTCACAGAATTATCGTTGTTGTAAACAAGATTGACCGTCCTGACGCACGTCTTGACGAAATCGGTGACGAAGTTCTTGAGCTTCTTCTCGACCTTGACGCAAGCGACGAGCAGATTGAAAGCCCTATCCTTTTCTGCTCAGGCCGTGCAGGTACAGCTTCTCTCAGCCAGTACGAAGCAGGCACTGACCTCGTTCCCCTCTTTGAAACAATTCTCAGCCACATTCCTGCTCCTGAGGGTGAGCCTGATGAGCCACTCCAGATGCTCATCTCCTCTATCGACTACAATGACTACGTTGGCAGAATCGGTATCGGACGCATCGAACGTGGTACAATTAAGGTTAACCAGCCTGTTACAGTTGGCGATTACTACGAAAACCACAAGTCCTTCAACAGCAAGGTTGTTACACTTTATCAGATTGAGGGTCTTAACAGAACTCCTGTTGAAGAAGCAAAGGTCGGAGATATCGTTTGGATTTCAGGTATCGAAAACATTACAATCGGTGACACGCTCTGCGATACAGCCTGCTACGAGCCTGTACCTTTCGTAAAGATTTCCGAGCCAACAGTTGAAATGACTTTCTCCGTAAATGACAGCCCATTTGCAGGACGTGAGGGTAAGTTCGTTACTTCCCGTCAGCTCCGTGACAGACTTTTCAAGGAAATTCTCCGTGACGTTTCCCTCCGTGTAAGCGAAACCGAAAACACAGACAGCTTCCGTGTTGCAGGACGTGGCGAAATGCACCTTTCTATCCTAATCGAACACATGCGCCGTGAGGGTTACGAGCTTTCCGTTTCAACTCCACGTGTACTGTACAAGGAAGTTGACGGCGAGGCGCACGAGCCTATCGAGCGCCTTGTAATTGACGTGCCTGAGGATTGCGTAGGCTCCGTAATGGAAAAGCTCGGCACAAGAAAGGCTGAGCTCCAGTCAATGAACCCTGTAGGAAGCCGCATGAAAATTGAATTCCTTATCCCTTCAAGAGGACTTTTCGGCTACAAGTCCGAGTTCCTTACAGATACAAAGGGCGAGGGCGTAATCAGCTCCGTATTCGACAGCTATCAGCCATACAAGGGCGATATTCCACGCCGTAACACAGATTCTCTCGTTTGCTTTGAAACAGGTGAAGCCGTTACTTACGGTCTGTTCAACGCTCAGGAAAGAGGCTCACTCTTTATCGGCGCAGGTACACCTGTTTACGAAGGTATGGTTGTTGGTGCATCACCAAAGACAGAGGATTTGGTTGTTAACGTATGTAAGAAGAAGCACCTTACAAATACACGTGCAAGCGGCTCCGATGACGCACTCCGTCTTGTTCCGCCGAGAAAGCTTTCCCTTGAGGACAGCCTTGAATTCATCACAGATGACGAGCTCCTCGAGGTTACACCAAAGTCAATCCGTATCAGAAAGCGTATTCTTGATAACCAGCTCCGTGCTAAGCAGAGAGCTAAATTGAAGTAATTTGAACTTATTGTAGGGGACGGATTTCCCGTTCCCTACGAAATTTTACACAAGGAGAGGTATTGCAATGGCAATTTTCAAACCAACATATGCGCTGAAATCCGTGCTGGAAATTACTCCCGAAGCACTGAAACAGCGTGACATAAAGGCACTTGTCCTTGACCTTGACAATACCCTTACCACACACGATAACCCTGCACCTGCCGAGGGCGTGCTGGACTGGATTGCCAATATGCAAAGCGCAGGAATAAAGCTTCTTATCGTCAGCAACAACACCGCCGAGCGTGTTACTCCATTTGCGGAAATGCTGGGTCTGCACTTTGTTCCCAACGGCGCAAAACCGCTGCCGAAAGGCTTCAAGCGTGCAATTGCTGAGCTTGGCATAAGCAAGAAACAGGTCTGCGCTGTGGGCGACCAGATTTTCACCGATATTCTCGGCGCAAATATGGCAGGAATACGTTCGATTTTTGTTTACCCCATTGAGTTTGAGCACAGTACCTTCTTCAAGGTGAAGCGTGCAATTGAGAAGCCGCTTTTGCCTAAGAAGTATGACAAGTTTTAAGGGTAACACTATGAACAAAGACCAGCTTGCCAACTACAATATGACCGCCGAGGAACTTTCCGAATGGAACAGCCTTGTGAAGCAGATTTACGAGGACTGCACAAAGGCGGGTGTTCCGAAACAATACGTTGACCCACGGGTGAAGCCATACGATTTTGAAAACAACAGAGGCTGCTGCAAAGAATTCGGCTACTACGACGTTTACACCGAGAGGGGCTGCAATGACATCCGTTTTCTCGGAAGTAAGGCAGATATGCGGTTTTATCTGCTGAAGGAAATTCTTTTCGGTTTCGGCACGCAGACGGAACTGCAAAACCGTGCAAAGCTTACCGCAGAATGGAATTACCACGCAAAGTACGACTCACGCAAATTTTGGTTTGAATACAAGATAAACAAAATCCACGAAATTCTCGGGCAGGAATACTCCGCACAGCTTATCAGGGAGCACACCGACCATATGAACCGTTGGTTTCCTGACAAGCACTGGGAGTTTGACCTGAATGAGAGAAAATTTGTTGAATTGACCTGCTCAACAGAAACCTAATAGCAAAACTGCTAACATAGGAGATTGCATATGCTTATACACATCATCAAACTTCTTTATCATTTTTTTGGAATAAGCATTTTTTGTTTCATACTTGCTTTTATATTTTTTTGG
>JAZSHA010000032.1:0-3681 GCA_045533025.1 Oscillospiraceae bacterium | reverse complement strand
CCTTGGTGTTTACCCGTACAGAAGCAAATCAGGTTTTGCAGGCCTTACGGCAGTAATGTTTGATACAGAACAAAATAAGTTTTACACTTATAATTCAGCCATATCGGATATTTACAGCAAAACCGCTGACTCAGGAAGTCTGAAATCACTGTATAAGCTTATGCGTGCACACTCACACTGGCAGAATAAGATGTCCATCGAAAATATAAGCGGACGCAAGTTATCGCTTATCGGATGTAAAGCTGATTCTAATGATAAAATATCGTCATCTTCACAGACAACCTGCGTAACATCAAATAAAATCGGATATAATGATTTACCTGAAGAAGCTTTTGAATTTGCTCCTGAGGAAGAATATGATTACTTTTCATATCAAAAAAAGCCACGTTATGCTGTTGTAAGTGCAGAAAGCATTGATGCTTATTTTGATAAGGGCGAACAGATTCTTTATTATTCCATAATTGGAAAGGATGGCAAATTCAATTGTGAAACAGCTTACAGCGAACTCACTTCGCTGGCTGTAAAGAGTATTGAAGCATATGCCGATAAGCCTGCCGCTGACAGATATTTTTTACTGAAAAGAATGGGCGGCGTTACAGAAGCGATTTCTGAAATTAATTCAGAAGGTATAGTTAACATTTATTTCGGCAATGGAAAGGAGCTGACAATCTGATGGATAAGCTTATTTCACTGCTTGAAGAAATAATTGCAGATATCGCATTCAGCGGTACAAACGAAATACGCACGGATGTATTAAGCAGACTTAATACTGCGGAAAAGCTTTGCAGTGAGCTTAATATGTCAGAAGGAGAAAAGCTATGTTCAAGACTTACTGAATGTGCTTCTGAGCACAACTCGGAAAAGACAGCTACGGTATTATGCCGTGTATGCTGTTATACGGAATGCCTTTCAGGGCTTCAGGATTAAATTCAAAATTCCCATCTGTCAATAATGGCAGATGGGAATTTTTCAATTTAAATCATTCTGTTTGCTTTCTACTGTAACTGAATATTCTTCAACAGCTTTTCCATCGGAGAAAATAACATAACGGTCATTTTCTTCAACATACTCCATTATACGGTCAGGACAACTTTCTTTCGTAATATTTCCTTCTATAAGGTAACTTGCTCCTTTTGTGCGTACAGCAACGGGATAGCCGTTTTCAACCGTACTGCACTCAAATACACCTCCGTTTTTAACAAACTTTGCTGAATTTATGCCGTACTTTGTTTCTTTGATAATAAGCTTTGAATAATCCCTGATATCAAGATAACCTTCAAAAGACAACAGTTCAATTCCACATGACTCCGCTCCGCCGCTTATTTCAATAACAGCGTTGCCGCTAAGAATTAATTTACACTTATTCGCAGAACCTATACCATTGCGGTTTGTAGATATTGACAGCCTTGCATTATCGGTTACAAGCATTTCATAAAAAACTCTGACTGCTTCCTTTTCTGCTTCATCAATATTACCTGTTACATTCATCTGCGCTGAATCATAAAGATACATTTCAGAAATGATACATTTATTTGCATTAAATACACCATAATTGTTTACTGAAAGCGTTGAGCATCGTAATTTATCAGCTTCCATAACAGCATTGTCACGAATATAAATTTTTTTATACTCTGTTATTTCATTACTCATTCCTCTGCTGATATATTTAACGTTATCCTTGAGAACAAGAGTAATCTGCTCTGACGCTCCTCTTTCAGAATCATTACGCTCTACTGTAAGACTTCCGTTTCCGAGAAGTGTTATTTCTGTACATCCTCTGAGGGCTGAATGCTTTGCCTCAATTTTATTATCACCAATCAGAACAATATCAAGTTTATCAAACCCTTCAACAATAATTCCCGCTACCTTTTCAGTGGATATTTCAGTATTTTCAAGAATAAGCTGTCCATTTTCAAATGACACGCCTTCAACATTTCCACCATGAATAATATCTTCATTTCCTATTTTTATTTTCATTTTTTCAGGGTAGTCATGGGTTTTTATTAACCACGGCATTTCAAAAGAAAAAACCTCATAAGTGATATTTAGCGCCTCAGATTTCTGTATTGCTTTGTCCCATTCACATTTATGGATGTATGCAGATGTGCCTTCTGAAATATACTCGGCAGTTTCTTCTGTAATATTTAATGTACCGTTACGATTACTTCTTCCCAAAACAATAAACTGAAGTTTTTGTGCTGAAGCAATCGGATTATAATACTCACAATCCTTTTCACTGTCAGGGAAAAGCTGTAAGCTGACCAGTTCATCACAATCAGAAATAAAATCGATATTCTCAAATTCACCATAAAACGTCAGCGATTGCAGATTTGTCTTTGCAATATATTCTGTATCAGTAAAACCATTTGCTCCTGTACGAAGCGTCAACGAACGAAGATTATCAAGCTTTTCAATTCCTTTAAGCGACAATTCGTTTTCTGCAGTAATTTCCAGAACAGACAAATTTTCAAATTCGGACAGTTCATCAAAATCAATCTTTTCATAAGTCTTACCCAGCCTCAAAATGAGCTTATTCTCATTAATGAAATAAGATTTTCCGTTCAGATATTTTTTCTCCGTTGAAATGGGTGTATATTCGTTCACGTCTTCTGCAAAACTACCAAGAATGACATTATTTGAATCATTCTGTGCAGAAAACAACTTGTCCAGGTCATATTCAGCAACAAGCTCAAACCCGCTGATATATTTCTCTGCAATTGTCTGCATACTCTTATGCAATGTCTTGTATAATTCCGCATTAGTGCTTACATTATATTCAAGTGAATAATGCTCCCCTGCGGTTTGTTCAGAAGTAAAATACACTGTTTCCTTATTTTCATCATAAATATGCAGCTGCTGTTCTCCTACTTTTATACAATTGAAAGTTTCATTAGGATAACCGCTTTTAGATAAATAACGTGGTTCAAGAATGTACATTGCCGCAGGGAAATGCTCGTTATCACGATACGCAATAAATGCGAAAAACTGTCTGCCGTCCTTGTCCTTCAGATGATAAAGTTTTCTGTCTGTTTCACCAAAGACTATTTCATTATTATTGACACCGTTAATTTCTGCCTGCACTAATTTATCCTTATTTTGAAAAAATATTTTTCCTTTGCCTTCCTCAACAAAAGCAATCAATTCCGGGTCGCCGCAGAAATCTACATCAATAACTGCTTTTCGTTTATATATTTCCGCCAGTTCAAAAAACAGCTCATTTTCAGATGATTCGGTATATGTTATTTGTATATTTTCATACGGACTAAGCGCTAAAGACAACAACCTGTTATATGATGGTGTTGAAACGGACGGCTTGTGGTATGAATCGTGAGGGCCCAGAAAAAGCTCGTGATACTGAGTTACAGTTGATGGAATATGTACTGAATCAACACCGTCAAATGCACAACAATCAATAAAGCTTACACCCTCAGGCAGTACAAGATTCGCAGATAAACATTCGAAAAATGCTCTGTCGCCGACTATTTCCAGTTTTGACGGAAACTCTACTGTTTCAAGCAGGTAGCAATTGGAGAACACACACCATTCCAGTTTTGTAAGTCCGTCAGGGAGTCTTACTTCTGTGCAGTTGCAGCTACTGAATGCGTGGTCACCGATAAATTCCACACTGTCAGGAAGCCATACTTTCTCTACACCTGTATCCCCAAATGAGCTTTCACCGAT
>JAZSHA010000273.1:0-3586 GCA_045533025.1 Oscillospiraceae bacterium | reverse complement strand
TTTTCAGCAAGCGGAGTAACAGCAGGTGTTGCAGAGAAGCTTGCTGAAGCGGCAGACGCAGATTTGCACGAGATAAAGCCAGCAGTGCCGTACACAAAGGCTGATCTCGACTGGATGAACAAGCAGTCCCGCAGCAGCATTGAAATGAGCGACCTTTCGTCACGTCCCGAAATCAGCGGCAAGGTTGACAATATGGGCGAGTACGACATGATTTTTGTGGGCTTCCCAATCTGGTGGTACGTTGCGCCGATAATTATCAACACATTTCTTGAAGGCTACGACCTGACAGGCAAGACGATTATCCTGTTTGCAACCTCAGGCGGAAGCGGCTTCGGCAAGACTGCTGAAAAGCTCGCTGACAGCTGTAAGGGTGCGTTAATCAAGGGAGAAAAGCTGCTGAACGGCAAGGTTGACAAGGATATGTTGAGCAGGTGGATTAAGGAGCTTGGTGTGTAATATGAAAGACTTACTGACAGCTGCCGCAAAAATTTATTGCGACTACACAATATTTATGAATGACAGCTTTGAGCTGTTCTGCGAAAATAACGTTGAGTTGCTGAAAGAAAGCGGAGCAAAGCTTAATATTCCCCAGCCTGTTATCGACGAGATGAAGGCTGTGCCGATGTCAAGAATGGACGATTACGCGTTGTGTTATCAGGCGCTTGCAAGGGTTGACAAGGCTGTGAATGAGGGTGTTGCGGTTATCACAGAAAGCTTTGAGGGTGTGGAGTACTCCGAGGATTATTTCTACAGGCTGTGTGAGAATTCAGCCGAGGATATAATTATTGCAACAAGCGATATTCAGCTTGTCACGGAGCTTTCGGATTTATGTGAAAAACTGAATAAGCCTGACGGTTTTCTCAAGGTTGTGGAAATCGAAGAAAACGGAATGGTACATAGGCTTAGGTAAACGAAAAAGCTGATGAGTTGAGTGCTCATCAGCTTTTATGTTTATACTACAAAATATTTCACAACCCAAATCACAGCCAAATGCAAAGGATAGAACAGGTAAAAGAACCATTTTGCAAAGATAGGATGCCTGCCCTTTTGCCCGTTGTAGAACGTTGTTACGCAAAGATATGACAGCGTAATAAACGTGATATTTAGGAAGAAATTAAGCACATCAAGTACCAATACCAACTCGATTAACTGGTGCAGAAGTATACAGCCAGCAAACCATATAAGACGTTTTTTCGGCTTGTCACGGAAAATATAGAAACCGAGAATTATCGCCGGTCCGAAAATCAGCCATTCGCAGAACAGCAGAAGTGATGCGACGTCCACAAGCACAATCAGGACGATTTTCTTTTTCAGCGAGTAGTCCTTTTCCCATATCGTAAGTGCGATTACCCCGAGAAACAGCGTGAAGAAAATATTCAGGTTTGTGAAAAAATCTGTGGTGAGAAGCGTGCCGTTGTTGGCAAGGCAGAATGGGAATTGGGTAATTATCGCAAAAAGTAGCAGACGGATTGCGTAGCTTTTCCGTGAGTGCGTGTAGTGGAAGCCCTCGGCGATGAAAAAGAAGAATATTGGCGGTGCGAGGAGCGACATCTGAGTGAGAATCTTAAGCCACAGCGGTGCAGGGGAGAGCGTTTCCCAATCGAGTACATAAGAGAAAAAATGCCCGATTGCCATTGGAATTATGGCGAGATATTTTATTGCGTCACGGTTGAGAACTTTCAGTTTTTGTGCTTTTTCGGTCATTTGTGTCACGTCCTTTTGTGTAGTTGTGTTATAAGTATTATTACATGGAATTACTGTTATGTCAAGTGATGCACTGAAACTACGATGGTTAAAATATATCCACTTCCTAAAAATGAAACAATTTTCATTTTATACTTGACAAATAGCTACTTATGCTGTAAAATGAATATAGTTTCATTTTAATAAGGAGAAAATTATGCCAAAGGTATCAGAAGAATATATACAGAACAAGAAAAAGAAAATAGTCCGTACAGCATATGACTTGTGTCTGAATAAAACAATCAGTACCGTTACAATGCAGGATATTATCGACGCGTCGGGACTTAGTCAAGGCGGTATCTATCGCTTTTACAAGGACATAGACGAAATATTCAAGGATATGTTGATAGACAGCAGGCAGCGTGTCAATATCAGAAATCAGGTTGATGATATTTTCGCAGGTGCAGAGGAAAAGGACATCAGGGACGTACTGCACCACGTTTTTGAATTGCTTGCAGACTTTATGACAAAAGAGCTTATGGGTATCGTGAAGATAAATTTTGAGCTGTCTGTTCTTTCTATGAATGCACCGCATCGTACAGAGAAGATATTAGGAGAGATTGAGGGCACAGGTAACTTTGAATACCTGTTTATGAATGTGACAAAGTATCTGCAAGGACTTATTTCAAAGGGCAGTGTAAAACTGAAAGTGAGTCCCGAGGAGCTTATCACATACCTTACCACAACCTATAACGGAATTGAAATGAGCTGTATCATTAATCACTGCTACAAAAAATTACCGTTGATGGAGTGGTACACGCCCAAAACACAGCTTAAAACCTTAGAAAAAACATTGTATTATTTACTGGGACTGGAGGATTAATATGCATGTACATACATTTATTGAAGGCGACAAACCGATTATGGTGCTTATTCACGGTATGCTGACTCCGTGGCAGATATGGATGCCGCAGATTACTGCATTCAAGGACAGATATAATATTTATGCGGTTGCGTTGAGTGCACATACAGAAGATGAAGCAAGTGAATTTGTTTCATCTGCGGCAGAAGTAGATGAAATAGTGAGATACTTTCAGCAGCAGAATATCAACACCATAGATGTTCTGTGCGGCATTTCCTTAGGCGGAAAGCTTTCTCACGCAATATGGCAGGACGGCAGAATCGCAATCCGCAATCTTGTATTGGACGGTGCACCGTTGGTGTCCTGTCCGAAATTTGCTCAGACAATTATGCAGAAGAATTACATCAGTATTATTCACAAGTCAAAAGAACGTGACCCTAAGGTTATAGAGTCATTCAAAAAGAATTTCCTGCCTGAAAAATATCTGGACAGCTATCTGAAAATAGCGGATTTTATGACTGACAAATCCGTGGGAAATATCATACACGCGGCTTTTGAGGGTGGTATGCATAAGGACGTGGATAACCATAGCAGAATACTTTTTATTCACGGTACAAAGGGTAATGAAATCCTGTCTAAAAAGGCTGCAACGCTTATGAAGAAGTTTTATCCCGAAACAAAGGTTGTATGTTTCAAAGGCGATATGCACTGTTATAAAGCAATTTACGAGCCTGACAGCTGGATTAAGGTTGTTGATGAGTTTTTGAGTGAAAATTGAAGGGAGAAAAGCTATGAATAATTACGAAGTATTATCCCAGCTTTCAAAGGACGAGCTGATCGAATTGATTGATATATATTCAAAAAACTGGCTTGCAATGGACGGCGTGTGGTTTCAGTCCGTTGAAAGAAAACTTGGTATGGACGAAGCAATGTATCACGATGCTGAAGCGTGGAAACGCTTTACTGTCATTGAGGCAAAGCGTATCAAGGAGTTCCTGAAGCTGCCTGACAATTCGGGAATTGACGGTTTGGCAAAGGCGC
>JAZSHA010000249.1:0-9621 GCA_045533025.1 Oscillospiraceae bacterium | reverse complement strand
ATGTAAATTTTTTAAGGAGTTTAACTATGAATTTAATTGATTGTCATACCCATACACAGTATTCCGTCGATTCGGAAGCTGACATAAATCTTATGCTTGAACGTGCCTGTGAACTTAATCTTGCTGCATATGCAGTTACTGACCATTGTGAATGCAACCGCTGGTATTCAGAAGAATATTATAAAAATGCTACTACATACAGATATTTTGATTTTGGCAGGGACTTTGATAATTCCGTTTCAGCTGTTACAGCACTTAAAGAAAAATACAATGGCAGACTTAATCTTTTATGTGGTATTGAAATGGGACAGGCTACTCAGGAAATCGATATTGCAGAAAAAATCATTTCAGACAAACGTCTTGACTTTATTATTGGTTCAATACATCAGATACCTGATACGGAAGATTTTGCACTTCTCGACTATACTGCATTGGAAGAAAACGCTCTTTACAAGCTTGCTGAAACTTATATGCAGGAAATATACAAGCTTTGCAAATGGGGTAAAATGGACGTACTCGGACATCTTACATACTTTCTGAGATATTTTCATCGTCATTTGAACAAAGAATTTGACATATGCCGCTTTGATGACATTGTCGAAGCAAGCTTCCGCGAACTCATCTCAAAAGGAAAAGGAATAGAAATAAACACATCAGGGCTGAGAAATGCGAATTTCAAAGAAACCTACCCTTCTCTTAAATACGTTAAAATGTTCCGAAATTTAGGAGGAGAAATAATTTCGATAGGTTCAGATGCACATACTGTCGAAGATTTGGGAAATGGAGTTGCCGACGGGATAAAGATTGCCCAAGAAGCAGGATTCGGTTACATAACATTTTTCAAAGAAAGAAAACCAAATTTCATAAAAATATAGACAAATCTTTTGTTTTATTGTATAATAAAAATAATTATTTTTAGGAGGAATACCAAATGGATACAATTATTAAGCTTCTCAAACAAAATGCCAGACTTTCCTGCAAAGAATTAGCGGCAATGACAGGTGCCTCCGAGGCTGAAATTGAAGCCAAAATCAAGGAATACGAACACAATGGTACAATCAAGGGGTACTCTGCAATTGTAAATGATGATGTTGCTGATAAGGACAATGTTACAGCACTTATTGAAGTTAAGGTTACTCCTAAAGCTGACTGCGGATTTGATGATATTGCCAAAACAATTATGATGTACGACGAGGTTGAAAGTCTTACACTTATGTCGGGTGCATTTGACCTTGCTGTTACTATCAGCGGTACAAGCTACAAGGAAATTGCTTTTTTTGTTCACCAGAGACTTTCTACTATAGAAGGTGTTATTTCTACATCAACACATTTCCAGCTGAAAAGATATAAAGAAAAGGGCTTCTTTATTGAAGACGAGGCTACAGATGAAAGGAGCTTAATTTCTCCATGATGGATTATGATAAAATAATTTCTGAACGCTGTAAAGGTCTTAAACCTTCCGGAATAAGAAAGTTTTTTGACATTGCAGCTACAATGGATAATGTTATTTCTCTCGGTGTAGGTGAGCCTGACTTTCCTACCCCCTGGGCAATAAGACGTGCTGCAATTACAACACTTGAAAAAAAGAAAACTGTTTATACTGCAAATGCGGGTCTTATTGAATTAAGAAAATCAATTACCAAATACATAAAGAAGAAAATTCACGTTGAATATGACCCTGCAAGCGAAATAATTGTTACTGTAGGCGGATCTGAGGCAATTGATTTGGGTATAAGGGCACTTGTCAACCCTGGCGATGAGGTTCTTATTGTTGAGCCTTGCTTTGTATGCTATGCGCCTATTGTCGAGCTTACAGGCGGTATCCCTGTAAGCATTGAAACAAGGGCAGAAAACGGATTTAAGCTTATGGCAGAAGAACTCAAAACCAAAATTACAGACAAAACAAAGTTACTTATTCTTCCATTTCCCAATAATCCGACAGGCGCAATAATGACTAAAGAAGAGCTTGAACCAATTGCTGATGTTCTTCGCGAAACCAATGTTATGGTTTTGTCTGATGAAATTTATTCTGAGCTTACTTACGGAAGTCATCACTCCTCTATAACAGAGTTGGACGGAATGAAAGAAAGAACTCTGCTGGTAAACGGTTTTTCAAAGGCTTTTGCTATGACAGGCTGGCGACTTGGATATATTGCTGCTCCCGCTCCGATTATAAAGCAGATGCTTAAAATTCATCAGTATGCAATAATGTCATCTCCTACTGTTTCACAGTATGCTGCGATTGAGGCGCTTGAAAGCTGTGATAATGAAGTGGAAAAGATGGTAAACGAATATGACGTACGACGCAGATGGCTTGTTAACGCACTTAACGAAATAGGACTTACCTGTTTTGAGCCAAAAGGCGCATTCTATGTTTTTCCATCTATCAAATCAACGGGACTTAGCAGCCAGCAATTCTGTGACGAACTCCTTTTCGGACATAAGGTTGCTGTTGTACCTGGTGACGCATTTGGTGAATGTGGTGAAGGGCACATAAGAATTTCTTACGCATACTCACTTAAACATCTTATGGAAGCGATATCACGTATTTCAGAGTTTCATGAAGAAATAAAAAATAAGCAGTAAGGGTGAAATACAATGGAAATTAAAGTATCGGCTCCTGCAAAAATCAATCTTATGCTTGATGTTACAGGAAAACGTTCCGATGGGTATCACACTTTGATTACAATAATGCAAAGCATTTCACTTGCTGATACTGTTATCATTTCCGAAAACGAAAGTAATTTAATTACTGCAAAAACCAATAATTCCACTGTTCCTTCCGATAAAAACAACATTGCATATATTGCTGCCGAAAAATTCATTTCATACACAAAGGTTAAACATAACGGGTTGAATATTTTTATAGAAAAAAACATTCCGTCGGAAGCAGGTCTTGGCGGCGGAAGTGCTGATGCGGCGGCTGTTCTTATCGGACTTAATAAATTGTTTGGTACAAATTTATCACTTGATGAGCTTTGTAGAATTGGTGTTACTGTAGGTGCAGATGTTCCATTCTGTATAGTAGGCGGCACCAAAATCTGCACAGGAATTGGGGAAATAATGGAAGATACTGCTTCGCTTGAGCAATGTTACATTGTTATTGCTAAAGGAACAAGCGGAATTTGCACTAAAACTGCTTTTGAAAAAATAGACTCAATAGGTTTTGAAAACACTCTTTCGGTTGATTTATATGACGGCGGCATCAATAGTTTGAAGAACAACGGCGGAAATAAATTTGAAGCTGTTTCTGATAATTCCGATATTCAGCACATAAAAGAAAAAATGTACAACAATGGTGCAGAATATTCAGCTATGACAGGAAGCGGTTCAGCTGTTTTTGGATTATTTCTTGATAAAGAAAATGCTGACAAATGTATTTATGAGTTGGTAAATTCGGACATATTTGCTTATTTATGTACTCCGATTTCACACGGTGTTGCTATTATTTGATGGTTTTAAAATAAGTCAGAGTTACTCTGACTTATTTTTTAGTTAAAAAGCGACAGCTAAACAAGCCATAATTTATCAGAAACGTAGAATAATTTACAAAAATCAGATAACTATTGAAATCAATGTAAAAATATATTAAAATATAATAATAGGTTAATTGTTTTTGGGGTAAAGCATTTTTACCTTTGAACGTATATTTTTTGATGAGGTGAATTTTAATGGGAGCAAATATTATTTTATACGGTCCTCCTGGTACAGGTAAAACATATAATACGGTTGCTTATGCGATTTCTATTATTTACGGCAGACCTGTACGTGAGGTTATGAAAGATGATTATAATGAACTTCTCGAAAAATATCATGCTTTGAAAACTCTTTATGGTCAGATTGAATTTACTACATTCCACCAATCCTTCGGGTACGAAGAATTCGTTGAAGGTATCAAGCCTGTATTTATTCAGGTTATGAATGAACGTGGTGAACGTTCCCGTAAGGAAGAAATGGTTTATCGTGTTGACCAAGGTGTTTTCCGCAGATTCTGTGAAGAAGCAGCCAAAAACCCTGGAGAAAAATATGTATTTATTATAGACGAAATCAACCGTGGTAATGTTTCCAAAATCTTCGGTGAAATGATTACTCTTATTGAACCTACAAAGAGAATTGGACAAGCTGAAGCTGCTACGGTTAAGCTTGCTTATTCACAAGAAGCTTTCGGTGTTCCCGAAAACGTATACATACTTGGAACAATGAATACTGCTGACCGTTCCATTGCTATGCTTGACTCTGCGTTAAGACGTCGTTTTGACTTTATAGAAATGATGCCTAACCCTGATTTGCTTGAAGGTGTAGTTGTCGAAGGTGTTGATATTAAACAGCTTATGCTGAAAATAAACAAGCGTATTGAAATTCTTTGTGACCGTGATCACACTATCGGACATGCTTATTTTATGCAGCTTCGTCAGCGTCCTACACTTGCTGTTCTTGCGCATATATTCAAGAATTCCATCGTTCCGCTTCTTCAGGAATATTTCTATGACGATTATGAAAAAATCCGTCTTGTTCTCGGTGATGCAAATAAGGAAGAAAATGAGCAGTTTGTTCGTGCAACAGCAGTTGATTACGCTCAGATTTTTGGTTCAAAGGCTGAGCTTTACCTTGAAAATGACGAGGTCTACTCTATAAATAATGCTGCTTTCGCTAATATTAATGCTTACTTGAAGATTTAATGGTGTTATATGAAAAAATTAAAACGCTATGTTGTAACTGAAGCTAATTATTTTATTTGTCAGGGTTATGAAAATGACCCTGACAACCTTATACTTATTTCAGAGCAAAACTTTGAACGTCTTGATGACTTTGCCGAGAGTCAGAGATACTCTGTATTTACTAAGGAAAAGCTTGATGATGGTCGTGTAGCATTGAAGCCTACACGCTATATCGGGATTGTTATGCTTAAAGATGGTACGCAGATTGAAATTCTTCCTCAGATTTGCAAGGACCCTGAACAAAATATAATCACTTCAAAAAACTTGCTGCTTCGTATGCTTGACGGTATTCGTGAAGTACCTGTAAGAAATGTTGATGAGTTGTATTTTAAAAAGGAACAGCTTAATCTTTTTGAAATATGTGTTCGTATGTACACTGATGAAGTTCTGAATGTTGTAAGGAACGGTTTGAAACAAACTTATGTCCCTTATCGTGGAAACGAAATGTTTGTTAAGGGAAAGACCATATATTCTGAACACGCTAAGAAGAATTATGCTCACAAGGAAAAGTTTTTCGTTGAGTACGATGTATTCAGCGTAAACCGTGCTGAAAATCGTCTGTTAAAGAAAACACTTGAGGTACTTAACAAGCTTTCATCTAACAACCTTAACAAGAAAAAAATTCGTATGTTACTTATGGCACTTGACCAAGTTGAGGCATCTACTAATCCAAAGCACGATTTTGCTCAAAGTGTTGAAGACAGAAGCATGAGCAAATATTTCAATGCTATGAAATGGAGCAGATTGTTTCTTCTCAACGAAGGTTCAACCTTCTTTACTGGTGGTAAGGTTAAATATTCTATGCTTTTCCATATGGATAAGCTGTTCAGTGCATGCATTGCTTCAAGTCTGAGAAAGCAGATTGACCGTACAAACTACTACTTTATGACACCTGAAAAAATCAGTAATTCTATCAGTAATACAGGTATGGACAAAGAAATGAAGCCTATTTCTGACTTCTATATTAAAAATAAGATTACTGAAAATGTAATTAATATGCGTTTTAAATTCAAGAATTTCTGGGAATATAACGGTGTTGAAAAGGAAAATACTGTACTTGTCTTCCCTGTTACAGAGATTTTAAACACGGTATTTAACGGAATTGGAAAAACTATGTATTTGATAGATTTGAATGACATTGATAACAGCGTTTCCGTTCTTACCGAGACATTCTTCATATAGTTCAAAAGAGCAAAGCCTAAGCTTTGCTCTTTTTATATATTATTTAAAATAAATTGATATGTAACACCAAACCATTCTCTTACCCAATAGGTTGGCAACAGATACCATACTGTTGGTGCGGATACTGCATAACTTTCGGAAAAATACTTGGAGGCTATCATTTTAGCACGGAGCTGGTGAAACTCGCTTGTCACGATTGTTACGCTTCCGTTAAGTCCGTTTTCCTGCATTTTTTTTAGTGAGAAGCTAAGATTTTCGTCGGTGCTGGTGGACTTATCCTCCATAATTATTCTTTCTACCGCTATTCCCTTTTTCACGAGTTCTCGCTTCATACATTCTGCTTCGGACATTATTTCATCGCTTCCCTGTCCACCTGATACGATACACATTGCGTTTGGGTTTTCAATAAGATACTCATATGCAGCGTTGATACGCTTACTCAACATTAGGCTTGGACGTTCTCCTTTCACCTTACAGCCGAGAATAATAACGGTTGAATTTTCTGGTGGCGGTGAGTTTACGACTGAAAGCATAAATACTGAAATTACTGCAGCAAGAATAATAAGTGCAGTTGCTATGACGGTTATAATTACTGCTGTGATACGGAAAGTTTTATTTTCGCTGAGCAAGGCAATAAGCTTACTCCAGTAGACTGTCACGAAAAACAAAGCGGCACAGGCAAGCATACCTGCGGAGTTGCCGATATTAATTATTCCTGTAATTATCGGTAGAAAAAATATTGCAAATCCTGCGGCAAATAATACAGCAAGGCACGTTCTGAGGAGCGTGCCTTTTGTTAGCATATCCATTACAATGCCTGCTTGAGAGCGTTTGCAAGCTGATCGGGACAGGATGTTCCCCTACCGCCGCAGTCGATACCCTCAAGTCTTTCGATTGCTTCTTCGACGTCCATACCCTTTACGAGTGCGGAAATCCCCTGTGTATTACCATTACAGCCGCCTAAAAACTTAACGCTTTCGATAACATTATCATCATTTATTTCAATTGAAATCTGTCTTGAACAGACTCCGCTTGTAAGATAATTTATAGTCATTTTAACCTCCGATTATTTATTAATTATGAAAAAAACTGATTTAAGCTGAAGGCTTCGTTTCCGACACTCGAAAATCCGTGACTGAGAGTGTCGTGAAATGATTAAATCAGCGTTTTTCTTGCTACACCTGATTTTACTGCGGCTTCGGCAACCGCATCGGCTACTACTGTTGCGATATTCTTGTCAAAGGCATTAGGCAGAATAAAGTCTGCGCTAAGCTTCTCCTCTGGGACAACTCCTGCGATTGCGTATGCTGCGGCACGCTTCATTTCCTCGTTTATATCGCTTGCACGGACTGCGAGTGCTCCCTTGAAGATACCTGGGAAAGCAACAACGTTATTAATCTGGTTAGGATAGTCAGAGCGACCTGTTCCTACAACGTATGCGCCTGCTTCTTTAGCGAGGTCAGGCATAATTTCGGGAGTTGGGTTTGCCATAGCAAAGATAATAGGCTTATCTGCCATTGAGCGGACCATATCCTGTGAAACAAGGTTTGGCTTGGAAACACCGATAAATGCATCTGCGCCTTTCATAGCATCAGCAAGTCCGCCTTTACGGTGTGTTTTGTTTGTAAGCTTTGCCATTTCGTAGTGGGATGGGTTTTCGAACTCGTCTCCGTCACAGATTATACCCTTCAAGTCTACCATTATGATATCACCGATACCAAGGGAAATAAACTGCTTTGCGATTGCACAACCTGCTGCACCTGCTCCGTTAATTACGAGGGTCATATCCTCGAATTTCTTTCCTGTAACCTTTGCGGCATTGAGCATAGCGGCAGAAGCTACGATTGCTGTACCGTGCTGGTCGTCGTGAAATACAGGGATATCAAGCTTTTCCTTAAGCTTACGCTCGATTTCAAAGCAACGTGGTGCGGAGATATCCTCAAGGTTGATTCCGCCAAAGCTGTAAGAAATAAGTTCTATTGTACGGACGATTTCGTCGACGTCCTTTGAATTGACGCAGATTGGGAATGCGTCTACACCTGCAAACTCCTTGAAAAGCGCGCATTTGCCTTCCATAACGGGCATTGAAGCACGTGGTCCGATATCGCCGAGACCGAGGACAGCTGTACCGTCGGTTATTACTGCAACGAGGTTGGCACGTCTTGTAAGGTCATAGGACAAATCAGGATTCTTTTCGATTTCAAGGCAAGGCTGTGCAACTCCGGGTGTATATGCGTGGGAAAGCTGGTCACGGTTGGAAACCTCGCATCGGGAAATGATTTCGATTTTTCCCTTCCATTCATAGTGTTTTTCAAGTGAAGACTGCATTATATCCATTTTTACAAGAACCTTTCGCTATAAATTTTAACAAATGACTTGCCACGTCATTCAACGTGGCAAGCTTTGGTCAAGTTATTTTTCTTTTTTGTTGGCAAGCTTGATAATTCTATCAATGTTTTCCTTATCGGTTGTATTGCTTCCGATATGTGTAGGATAAGCGTTATACAGACCGTGGAAATCAGAGCCGCCTGTTACAATGAGATTATATTTTTCTGCAATTTCGAGGATTTTCTTCTGCTGTTCTTCATTTGCTGTATAGTGGTATGCTTCGACACCGTCAAGCTTGCCCTTTGCGGCAAGTTCTTCCAGCAAATCAAAGGAATCATAGTATACGGGGTGTGCCATTACTGCGACACCTCTTGCGGAATGAATAAGGTCGAGTACGAAATTCACGTCGGGGTACTCACGCTCTACTATACATGAACCTGTTTTCAGGTCAAAAAGCTCATCACTCAATTCACCATAGAATTCAGTTGTATAACCGTAGTCAATGAGAGCATGCATAATGTGCTGCTTGAAAATACTCTTTGAGCCTGTTGCATACTTCATAACACTTTCAGCTGTAATAGGGTAAATTTTCATTACGTTTTCAACCATCTCTTTTGCGCATGCCTTACGAATTTCGCAGGCTTTTATACATACGCCTTCAAGACGGTCTGGTTTCTGTGGAGCATAACAAAGGATATGTACTTTTCTGCCGCGGGCTTTATCCCATGCAGAAAGTTCAACGCCGGGAAGTATCTGAACGCCGTATCTTTCACCAAGAATTTTCGCTCTGGAAATTGATGACATTGTGTCATGGTCGGTGATTGAAATAAAGTCAATGCCTGTTCTTTTTGCCTGGACAATTATATCTTCGATTCCCAAGGAACCGTCTGACAATTTTGTGTGACAATGGAGGTCGCCTTTCATAACTTCATCTCCCCTGAATATTTATAATTGAATTATACCACAAACCAACACTGTATTGCAAGCTTTTTTATGAAATATATCAAAAGATGTTGAAAAATACCATTTATATGAATTTGTTTTCAAACCATACATCATTCACTCTGAATTCTTTTCCATTAAGATATTCAAGGCAGCCACTGTCTGTTTCAAAGGTAAATTTCAGCTTGTACGAATACAATGCTTGCGTCTTTATTTTATATTCTTTATTCACCTTATTTATTCCATATTTTCCGTCGCCCAGGAGAGGACAGCCGATATGTGCCATATGGGCACGTATCTGATGTGTCCGTCCCGTATCAAGCTTTATTTCAAGCAGGGCAAGGTTTTCTTTGGTTTTCATCACCTTATATGTTGTAATGATAGTTTTGTTTTTATCAGTTTTTTTGTCGGTAACTTTTACGGTGTTATCATCGGAATTTTTTTCGAGGTA
>JAZSHA010000140.1:0-3627 GCA_045533025.1 Oscillospiraceae bacterium | reverse complement strand
GCTTGCACCCGCAATCAGCCGTGCATTCCGAATTGTTGCGGATGAACTTGGGGTAAAAGTTAAGGTAGCAAAGGGCGTAGTCGAACATATCGCAAGATGGTGTGGGGGAGATGTCCGCAAATCCATTAATACAGCCGAACTCTGCGTGCTTTCCGCCGCAAGCACAGATGGCGAAATCATAATAAAAATGGAAACCGCCGAAGCACTTACCCAGCGCAGTAATATGCGCTACGACCGTGACGGTGACTCTCATTATGATATATTGTCAGCGCTGCAGAAATCAATCCGTGGCTCAGATGAAAATGCCGCTATACACTATGCCGCACGTCTTATCGAAGCAGGGGACATCATTTCCTTGTCACGCCGTCTGCTCGTTATAGCTGCTGAGGACGTGGGCCTTGCATATCCGCAGGCAATTCCAATCGTAAAAGCCTGTGTTGACAGTGCAATGCAGTTGGGACTCCCAGAAGCACGGATACCCCTTGCAAATGCGGTAATTCTCCTTGCCACAGCACCAAAATCCAATTCTGCATATCAGGCAATAAATTCAGCACTTGCCGATGTTCAGAATATTGAATGCGGTGATTTTCCTCGTCATTTGCAGAATAAGCATTTTGACGGCGAGGGTGCAAAGGTTGTGGGACAGCACTATCTCTATCCCCATGATTATCCCAACCATTATGTTAAACAGCAGTATCTGCCTGACCCGATTAAGGATAAGGTTTACTATGAGTTCGGTGATAATAAGACCGAACAGATAGCTAAGCAGTATTGGGATAAAATAAAGCGGTGAAACGAGGTGGCGATATGAAAAAAATCACATTAATACTATTGTCATTTCTTTGTACAATTGTTATGGTCGGCTGCCGCAGAGATTTGAATTATATCATCAGCAATAAACCAAGCGTGCTCGGTACAGTTGAAGAAATAACCGACAGTGCAATGCTCATTACCTGCCACGATTTACAGGGCTACGAGCAGGACGTGCAATGCTGGGTAAGCCTTGATATTCAGTACGAGGACGGTAAATCAGAGTACAGCGTTGGTGATACCGTAGATGTTTTCTATGACGGTACAATAGCTGAAAGCTATCCCTTGCAGATAAATACAGTATACGCGATTTTTCTGCAAGAGCCAGCAGATAGAACTGAAAACGAGAAATCATAATAAACTGCCGCCATGGTTTTATACCACAGCGGCAGTTCAATTTAATCTTAAAATCTGCTTTCAATAATTTTCGGAGATGAATCCGACGAATATTTCCAATGCGAAATATGCCCCTCGGTTATGAAATATTCAGGTGCACGATGAATGTGAGTTCCGCTGAAAACATCAACAATAATCAGCTTTACCTTCATCTTTTCGGGAATGAGAGCTTTTATGTATACGCTTGCGTGCTGACCGACAGCAACACCCTCTTTAGGTTCGGCAAGTCCCGCAAGATTTGGAGCAAGCTCAACAAAAATACCATAATCCTCAATGCTTCTGATTATTCCTGAAACGGTTTCGCCATAATGAAACTTTGAAGCATTTTCCTCCCATGTCCCAAGCAGTTCTTTATGAGAAAGCCATACACGTCCTCCACATACATCTTTGATTACAACAAAAATGTTCTGTCCAGGTTGAAAACGGTCTGACGGGTGAGAAATACGTGAAATGGAAATTGCGTCAATAGGAATAAGGGACGGAATACCGCAACCGATATCAACAAATGCACCGAACTGTTCAAGATGTGTAACCTTTGCAGGAATAACATCTCCTGATGAAAGCTGATTGATGAATTCATTCATACATCTTTCCTGTACTTTTCTTCTTGAAAGTACAGCGGTGTAATTCCCGTTTTCTTCCTTGATTATTTCGGTAACAATAAAACAAACAGGTTTGTTTACCTTTGTAATCAGTGCAATATCCTTTGTCGTACCGTCAGCAATTCCAATTGCGCCCTCTTCACGATAAATAATCCCTTTTGCACAGGGCAGATCAATGTGAAGATTGTGGTCATTGTCGCATAAGGAAACCCTTGCTTCAAGAATTTTTTCCTGAAGCATAGCTTCCTGCAATGAGAAAATTGTTTTAATGCTGTTCTGATTATCAGGCGTAAAATAAATTTCGCCCTCCGGATAGTAATTTTTCATTTTATACCTCCCGAGTTTTGATTGAATTTTGAATTGTATCCGCTTTTCAATCTTATGCACAGGTTAGGTATGTTATTCTAAATTTTTGTAATGTTACGTCCTCCAAATCCGATTATAATTCGTGAAGCTTTCGCAGCTTCTTCATTTCTGCAAATTACTCTCAATATGCAGTCTTCACTTGAATTTGTATGGTTTGAGTTGTTTCTCCTCACAGGCACTGAGTAGGTAGGAGTAATGCTTGCAAGGTTGAACACCGGAAAAATGTTAATACCAGTATTGTTGTTAGTGTTATAATAATTTTCGGTTTCTATCTTTGTAAGCGGAGATAATGTCCTTTTTAATGCACCTGCCGCAAAGTCTGCGCTGTCAGGTGAATTGAAATGAGCAGTGATTTTCATAGTATATCCTCCTGAGCGTTTGTGCAAAACGCATTTTTTATTGCAGAATTTCTGTGCTTTTAATCTATTTTGTTTTAAATTTGCATAAATATTGCAGAAAATAATTGCCTTTAGCATATAAAATATGGTATAATAACTTTAATTTCGATATTTTATGAAAGGAGCGTTTGTATGGATATTCGTCCGAATGATATTCTTGTTATGAAGAAGAAGCACCCGTGCGGTAGCTTGCGTATGCTTGTCCTGCGTTCAGGTATGGATTTCAAGCTTCGTTGTGAAGGCTGCGGACATGAATTTATGGTACCAAGAAGTAAAATTGAAAAAAATGTAAAATCCGTTGAACGCTTCGATGATAAAGATTTATAGCAGACAGTTTAGGATAAATATTATTAAGGAGCTGTCACAATGTTTGAAAAATTAAAGCTTACAGAACAAAAATATAATGAAATCAACGAAAAGCTTACGGATATGGCTGTTATCAGCGATAATAAACTTTACACCTCGCTGATGAAGGAATATAAGAACCTTACTCCGATTGTTGAGAAGTATCGTGAATACTGCAATTGCAAAAAAACAATGGAAGACGCAAAGGAACTTCTTGACGAAGGCGGACTTGACAAGGAAATGAAGGAGCTTGCACAGCTTGAATTTGATGAAAGCCGTGAGCAGATTGAAATTCTTGGTGAGGAGCTGAAAATCCTGCTCCTTCCTAAAGACCCTAATGATGACAAGAACGTTATCATCGAAATCCGTGGCGGTGCAGGCGGAGAAGAAGCTTCGCTTTTTGCAAATTCACTCTATCGTATGTACTCTATGTACGCTGAGTCACGCCGCTGGAAAATCGAAATTCTTAATGCCAATGAAACGGAGCTTGGCGGATTTAAGGAAATCAGTTTTAGTGTCGAGGGTGAGGGTGCATATTCACGCCTCAAGTATGAAAGTGGCGTTCACCGTGTTCAGCGTGTTCCTGAAACGGAGTCACAAGGACGTAACCATACTTCAACAGTAACTGTTGCAGTGCTTGTTGAGGCTGACGAGGTTGAGCTTGAAATTTCACCTACTGACTTGAAGATTGACGTGTTCAGAGCATCAGG
>JAZSHA010000235.1:0-2450 GCA_045533025.1 Oscillospiraceae bacterium | reverse complement strand
AATCAGGCATTTCAAGATGAAGACCGCCTATAATTTCAGCACCGCAGCTTTCAAATAAACGTGCCGCAACACCTGCCCCGTCACCGCTGAAAAGTGCCATTGTTGCAATTACAAATATCCTTTTGCCATTCCATAAATCAGAATTTGTGCTAATAAAATCAGAAGCGATTTTAGGCAGATTGCTGTAATAAACAGGATAACCGAAGATTATTTCATCATGTTCCGAAATTTCTGCAATTACCCTGCTGTCCTCAATTGAATATGCCACAGCAGAAGGGTTCACTGAATTAAGGAAATATTCTGTACAAAATTTCGTGTTTCCTGTTCCGCTGAAATACAACCCTATCATTTATACTTCCTCAATTCGCCTCAAAGTCAACATCAGCAGGCGGCTGGTCAAGACGGAGTACCTTTGAGATACCCTTTTCCTGCATTGTTACGCCGTACATAACGTCAGCTTCGTCCATTGTTCCTCGACGGTGTGTAACGAGGATAAACTGTGTTGTATCGGTAAAGTTGCGCAGATACTGTGCGTACTTGGAAACATTGATGTCGTCAAGCGCCGCCTCGATTTCGTCAAGGATACAGAATGGTGCAGGCTTGATTTTGAGGATTGCAAAATAAATCGCAATTGCAACAAACGCCTGCTCGCCGCCCGAAAGAAGCGACAGATTCTTGATAACCTTGCCGGGAGGTGCAACGTTGATTTCGATACCCGATTCAAGCACGTCATCGGGGTCGGTGAGTGCAAGTTCAGCCTTACCGCCGCCGAAAAGTTCAACAAATATCTGCTTGAAGTTTTCGTTTATCTGATTGAAGCTTTCGCTGAATTGACGGCGCATATTATCGGTCAGCTCGTCAATAAGCTTTTCAAGCTCACGCTTTGAGGTTTCAACGTCGTCAAGCTGTTCCTTCATAAATGTGTAACGCTCGGAAACTTCCTTGTACTCCTCGATTGCCGCAACGTTTACGCTGCCGAGACCACGGATTTTCTGCTTGATTTCGTTGAGGTCACGCTGTACCATAAGCAGATTTTCAACTGGCTGTGCGATTTCCATTGCTTCGGAGAGGTACATATTGTACTGCTCCTGCATTTCGGAAATGATGCCGTCATAGCTGTTCTGCACGGAAACACGGCGCTCTTCAAGCCTTGTCATTTCACGGGAGAACTTCTCCTTCTGCTCGTTCAGCTCACGAATTTTCACACGTCCCTCGTTGGACTTCTGCTCCATAGCACGGTGCTCAGACTGCTGCTCGGCAATCTTTTCGTTTATACCTGCAACAGCGTCAGCCGCACCTGCGAGAGATGCCTTTCTTTCCTCAATAAGAGCCTGCTTTTCAGCGATAATTCTGTGCTGTTCCTCAAGCTGTGCGGAAAGTCTTGCGGTATTGTCGCCAAGTGCGGAGAACTGCTCCTCAAGCTGCTTGATTTCGGCACAAAGCACTTCCTTATCCTTTGCACGCTCCATCTGATAGAGCTTCATTTCGGAAAGCTTTGCGGAGAGCTCCTCACGCTTTTCACGAAGACTGCTTCTCTGCTCATCACTGTCCGCCGCAAGCTTTTCCAGTTCGGCAATTTCAGCCTCGCACTTCTTCAATTCGTCAGCTGCTGTGATTGCATTCTTTTCAGTTTCGGCAATCTTTTCAGCGTAATATTTTGCGTTGTCTGCAGCATTTTCAAGCTGCTGTGCGTTCTGCTCCATAAGAGCGTCAATACGCTTGATTTCGGCGTCAAAACGAATTCTGTCCTCACCGATTATGCGGAGTTCGTCCTTTGCGCCCTCAATGTCAAAGCCAAGCTTGTCGGTTTCAGCCTGAAGCTTGTCAACGTTCTGCTTCACCTCTGCAAGGCGTGCGGAAAGCTTATCCTTTTCGGCTGTAAGCTTTTCAATATCATTCTTTCTTGTAAGCACGCCGCTGGACTTTGCCGCAGAACCACCCGTAAACGACCCGCCTGCGTTGATGACCTGTCCGTCAAGGGTTACTATCTTGAATTTGTAGCCGTATTTTTTAGCAATAACTGTTGCTGTGTCAATGTCCTCGGCAACAACAATTCTGCCGAGAAGTGAAGCGAAAATTCCGCCAAGTTCCTGCTGGAAACCAACAAGGTCAACAGCAAGAGAAACATAACCAGTGCAATCGTCAAGACCCTTTTCAGCAAGACGGTTGCCCTTAACCGATGTTACAGGCAGGAATGTTGCACGTCCCGCCTTTGTTGCCTGAAAAATACGGATACCGCGCTTTGCGGTTTCTTCGTTGTCAACAACGATATTCTGTAGTGCACCGCCGAGAGCTGTTTCGATTGCCACGCTGTACTTCTGCTCAACGCTGATAAGCTGTGCAACCGAGCCGTAAACACCACGGAGCTGTCCCGTTTTTGAAGCCTTGAGCACCTGCTTTACCGAGTGTGCAAAGCCCTCCATGCTGTTTTCAAGGTCATTAAGCAGACG
>JAZSHA010000139.1:0-6997 GCA_045533025.1 Oscillospiraceae bacterium | reverse complement strand
GGGTCTCCCTCAATGGTTTACAAGGATACTACCCTGTAAACCGAGAATTATTGACAGTATAAATTTGTTTCCCACGCGGGAATGTAGAGCTGGTGGCGGATGTAGAATTTCAGGTTGGGGTTGATTTCCTTTATCAGCAATGGCAGGTCAAACATATCCTCATTTCTGTGATACAGCGAGCAGAGGATTTTCGTGCCCCCTGCGATATGACGTCTTGCTCCGAGGATAGCCTCACGCTCAGCACCCTCGACGTCCAGCTTCAGCACTGTAGCCTGCTCCGTAACCGCCTCGTCGATTGCATAGGTCGGTATATCAACCTTTTTCCCCGCACCGTTTGCACGGGACATTCTTCCCTCGTTTGCGGAAAACTCAATTGTACCGCACTTACTCCATGCCGCGCCGTTGAAAAGGGTGATGCGCTCGTCTTCGGGGAGATTTTTCGTCATCTTGCGGAAGTTTTTCGGGTTAGGCTCAAAAGCGTAGACGTGACGAAATTCGTTTCCGCAGGCATCAATAAACTCCTGCGCGGTATCGCCGTTGTACGCACCCAAATCCACGAAAACCTCGTCCTTGCCAAGCTTTATGATTTCGGAGTAAATCTCCTCCTTGGGCGTGGTGCAGTTGTTAAGATAATCAATCTTACCGCTGATTTTGAAGTTTATCACATCGGCGTAGACCTGCTTCGATTTTTCATCTGCAAGCATATCATAAACTGCCCGTATCTTCTCGGCATTTTCCACGCAGTAGCTATATGTGAACAGTCCTTCCCCTGCAACGGGAACATCGGGTGCAAGAAGGATATGCTTTTTCGCAATCTCGTTAATCCTGTCATAAAGGCTCTGATATCCAGCCGCAAAGGCAAGCACCACCACAAATTCGTCGATAAGCGCTTCAATCTGGGACAGCGTGTGGACAAGGTGCCCCTCAAAGGTATGTCCGCGTACAAACTCGTCGCTTGCAAAAAAGCCTGCGAGAGGGATTTTGTACTGTTCAAAGACACGCATAATTTTCAGTGCACCGTCCCCCATACCATATATAAATATGGGCAGGTCGGTTTCCCTGAGGTAGTCCCAGCAATCCTGTTTTTCCTTAATAAATTCCAGCATATTATTCGTGGTCGCAGTCGCAGTCATCACCGTCAAGGTCAGCGCCAATCATATCTCTGCCTCTTGTGCGGTATTTGTCGCGCTGTTTGTCAACGTGTTCTTCAAGAGTATTCATAAAGCCGCGAGGGTTTTTAACGGAAACAACTTCCTTTACAGGAGTGTCAGTGTCACGGCAGTTGATGTGAATTGTTCCGCAGCCGAAAATTCTCTGACCGAATGGCTGGATAAGCTTTTTGTCTATAACACGATAAAGCTCAATTTCGTCCTCTGTAATGGACAGCAGACCTTTTCTTGTAATAAGCTTCTTTTCAGTAAGAATGTAACGTGTAAAGGAAATAGGAAGTCCGAAAAGAGTACGCTTCTTGTCAGTCCATACATATGGAAAGTCGATTTTTGCCATAATACCATTCCTTTCTTAAATCAAGAAATAATTAATCAGCATAATTATACTATATTTACAGCAAAAAATCAACTATAAAATCAAATTATCCTCTGTTCTGTTTTTCTGAAAGAGCACATATAATTTACCGATAACTTTCTGAAAGGTCGGTTGATGATGAACGCTGAAAATTATTATCCCTATGCTTATCTGCCGCTGCCGTATGATTTTGCAGCTCTTGAGCCGCAGATAAGCAGGTACACTATGTATTTTCACCACAATAAGCATTACAAAAACTATCTTGACAAGCTGAACGCTATCCTCATTCAGCACCCCCTTTGGCAGAACGTGCCCCTTGAAGTGCTGACAAAAATGGGAGATGAGGACTTACAGAAAAACGCAGGCGGCACATACAATCACGAGCTGTACTTTAACTCGCTTACACCCGATTACAAAGACCCGTCTGCAAATATGAAAAATCTGATTGAACACAGCTTTGGCTCGGAAAAGGAACTTTACAGCGAAATCATTGACGCAGGCGTGGGACATAACGGCTCGGGCTGGATATGGGTTGTTTTTACTCCCGAAAAAAGTCTCGAAATTATGGTTACTCCAAATCAGGAAACCATTGATTTTGACAAGTACACTCCCCTGCTTATAATTGATTTGTGGGAGCACGCCTACTACCTTGACAGGCAGAACGAGCGCCGTGAATATCTTTCTGCTGTTATGAAGCTGCTTGACTGGGAAAAGGCTGAACGCCGTCTTAACGGCTCAGAATAAACAAAAAAGGTACCGAACTTCGGTACCTTTATTTTTACCCTATTGAAATCAGCAAAAAAATGTGCTAAAATATTACTTATCGGAGTTGTTAATCATCTGCATACGTGCTTCACTGTTCTTTATTACGTTAAGGAGTGATGAAGCAGAACCTGCATATTCCTCCGCAAGAGAATTTGCTGTAATAAGCGTATCATCTGTTTCGGCAGCAATATCGCCGCCGTTTACTTCAACGCCCTTTGCCGCAGCGGAAGCGTTTGCCTCACATACAGACATTGCCGCAGAAGCTGAGCCGGATGAAATAACTTCGGGAATTGTGAAGAAGCGCTGGTCGTTTTTCGGATTAGCCGAATACACAACGCGGAACATCTTATACACCGCAAGCATCAGGTAGTTGGAAACTTCCTTGAGAATTGTTGCACTCTTTGTTTTCTGAACAAGAGAAAACAGAACGGTAACCGCGTTGACTACAAGCTTTTTATTAAAAGAAACCATTACGCCGCCTGCTGCAATTTTTTCCTTGCTGTTGGGGTCTTGTTCGGGAATGTCATCATATGAAAGCGTTTTGCCCGCAGGCTCGGGAGAGCGCCCGAGAAGATAGTCGCAGGAAACATTATAGTAATCTGCTGTCTTAACGAGAAATTCAAGACCGCATTCTCTGATACCCTTTTCGTAATGTGAAAGGAGAGCCTGTGAAATGCCGAGGTCGGCAGCTGCTTTTTTCTGACTGATGCCGCGTTCTTTCCTGAGCAGAGTTATAATTCTTGGAAAGTCCGAATTCATCATGTCACCTCCTGAAAATTTCTTTACGTATTGTAAATTATAACTCATAACGTACAATTTGTAAATAGGTTTGCGCAAAAAAAGTCGATAAATGTTGAGAAACTTTTTTGTATATTTGTATAAAAAAGCTCATTACTTTACCATAAATTAGAAACTGAGAGGAGAAATCCCTATGAAAGGATACCGCATAAGCATACTTCGCCACGGCCTTACCGAGGCTAACGAAAACGGCGTTTACATCGGCAAAACCGACCTGCCGCTTTCTGATGCAGGAAGAGAGGCGCTGGAGGATAAATATGACCAGCTTGAATACCCGAAGGTTCAGAGAGTTTATTCAAGTCCCCTCGAAAGAGCTGTTCAGTCGGCTGAAATTCTTTTCCCAGACCGTGAAATCGTAATTGTAGATGACCTGAGGGAGATGGACTTCGGCGTGTTTGAGGGCCTTCCTGCGGCTGAGCTTATTCAGCTTGACAGCTACAAGAAATGGCTCAAGGGCGGTCTTGACAATCCTCCGCCAAACGGTGAAACCCTCCGTAATATGATGATGCGCTGTTATTCTGCGCTGAACCTCATTATAATGGATATGATGAAGAATGGCTACACACATACAGGTGTTGTGACACATTCAGGAATACTTATGAATATGATGTCCTGCTTCGGACTGCCTAAAATGAAGCCTATGGAATTTGCCTGCGAGCCTGGCGAGGGTTACGAAATTCTTGTCAGCGCTATGATGTGGCAGAATGGCAACACCTTTGAAATTCTGGGTAAAATCCCCGGAAACGAATAATCGGAGGAACAGAATTTGAAAAGTGTAAAAGAACTCAAACAAAGCGTTGCTTTGCAGATGAGAAAATGCTGGGGAGAAAGCTGTGCATTCTTTTTCATATCGGCAGGCAGTATTGCTCTTGCAGCATTTGCATGGTATCTGACAGCTGATTTTCTGCTTACAATGGGTATAATAGACAGCTATACCAGCAGCTTTATGATTATTATTACATTTATATTAGCACTCCTCCTCTGGATAATAACTGTTCCATACAAATATGGTTTAAGATGGTACAGGCTTCAGCAGGTAAGGGGTCATTCGGTACACGGCAAAAGCGTATTCAGCTGCTATTTTTCCGCAAAGCGTATGTTTCAGGTGTACAGATTAAGCTTATTGCTGTTTCTGAAAAGAATTGTATTGCTGATACCCCTTGCAGTTATTATAGGAACGGAAATATATCTGATATCGCGCATTGGTTCAAACGGCAGCAGTCTTGGTTACAATCTTGTGGTGGTTGTTCTGCTTATGGTTGCTGTAATTTTATATATCGGTTACAACATTGTCAACATAAAATACGCCGCTGCACCTTATATTTTTGCACTTGGTTTTGACAGACCTGCAACCGAAATTATCAACGAAAGCGTACATTTCGCAAAAAGCAAACGCGGATATATGATTGAAGTTCTCAGAAACTGTGCGCTTATGCTGATACCGTGTATGCTGATTTTCCCAATAATATTTGCAATCCCGAAAATGATGATGATTTACACAGCCGCAATAAATGAAATAATTGAAAGCGGCTTTGCGGAAGACAGGGCTATCGTTACGAAACGGAGAGAGAAAAGTGCGGCAGGATAAATCGGATATTATTGAATTTATCGTTGATGACGGGCACTGTGGCATAACCTGCGGTGATTTTCTGAGGATATGCGGCGTATCAAGACGACTGGTAACAAAGCTGAAACGTATTGAAATGGGAATAACACGCCGAGGAGAACTTATACGAACAATTGATACGGTACAGGCAGGAGATGTTATTGCACTGAAAAATGTTGATGAAAGTCTTCTTGAACCAAATTCACAGCTTTCGGTTCCAATTGCTTATGAGGACGAAAATCTGATAATTTTCAACAAGCCCTCCGGTATGCCTGTTCACCCCTCTATCAAGCATCAGGGTGACACGCTTGGAAATTGCTTTTCGGCAATGTTTCCTCAGCTTACCTTCCGCCCGATAAACAGGCTGGATAAAGACACATCGGGGCTTTGTGCAGTAGCTAAAAATGCCCACGCTGCAAATATCTACGGCGGAAAAATTGATAAGGTTTACTACGCTGTAACCGAGGGTAAGCCTGTTCCCAACAAAAAAATCAACGGGATTGAATGGGCAGAGACAAGCGAGGGATGCTACAGAATAAACGCCCCTATCGGAAGGGCTGGAGAATCTATAATCCGCAGAGAGGTGCGAAGCGACGGACAGCACGCTGTAACAAACTATACTATTATAAATAGTGGCAGCAGCTACAGTCTTGTCAGAGTTGTGCTGGAAACGGGACGCACTCATCAGATACGGGTACATTTTTCTTCGGTCGGGCACCCTCTTGCAGGGGACGATTTTTATGGCGGCAGCCTTGAACACTGTAATATTCAGGCGCTTCACTGCGGCGAAATGAGCTTTCCGTCCTTGAATAGCGGAGAAATTGTAACCGTGAAATGCCCAATCAGAGAAGATATGGCTATTTTGACTGGAATATGAACGGTAACAAGGCTGTACTGCTTTGTTACCGTTTTGTAATATTTCAACTGTACCAACAATGGCTATTCTACGCTGTTTTTACAGATACAGTATCATAATTGGTTACAATTTGTAACTGTTAAAATATGACAAATTTAGCGTGCTATAACAAAAAAGCAGGTTTTTTTGAGAAACTTTGAGCACTTTGTATATAAAAAAGCTACAAAATTAAACGGCAAATTTGTGACAACCTACGAAAAAAATGAAGAAATTATGACTAAAAACGATTAATGGTTGCTTTTTTCAGAGAAAAAGGTATAATAGGAGTAATGTTACTGTTTTGAAACTGTTTGTTTTGATAATTAATCTATACGATATAAAATATGTGTATTACAAATTCAGAAAGGAGTTGCTGTAATGAGCCTTCATCCAAATGCTGCAAAGCAAGCGGAGAATGCCGCAGACCTCAATCAGAAAAAAATAAGCATTGAGTCAGCTATGGTTGACATCGGTACACTCGTTACATATATATGTTCAGCTGCTGTTAAGAGAACGATTTCTCTTTTCGGCGGAGCTGCCAAAAAGATTGAAAAGGGCGTTATTCCTTTTGCAAGAAAAGCTGCTGACGCTTCCGCAAGAAAGATAAAGAATTTCGGAAGAGGCTTTGTAAGATTTGCTGAAAGCATTTCCGCTTCAAACAGCAAATTTACGGGAAGAGTGGCTGAGGTCGGCTTCGGAAGAGCGCTTGTTCTCCAGCTTTCCGATATCGGTGCTGCCATAAAGAGCAATAAGAATTTCGCAAAAACGGTTGTAAATTATACTGTTCCCGTTTTGGGAATTGCACTTCTTGCAGGTGTTGTTGCTGACAAAACTTCCGCTGATTACGGTGTTTCCGTTGAGTATAACGGTCAGGAAATCGGTGTTGTTTCCGAAGAATCGGTTATTAATGATGCTCAGCAGGTTGTTGCTGACAGAGCTACTTACTATGATGCCGAAAGCGAAACCTATATCACCGCTATGCTTTCACTGAAGCCTCTCGGTGCTCAGGACGAAGTTATTGACGAGCAGATGCTTGCTGACGCTATTCAGGAGCAGATTGAAACACAGATTGTTGAAGCTGAGCCTGTTGCTGTTGAGGAAACTGCTGAAGAAAAGCCTGTTGACCTGATTGAAAGCAACGAAGGTAAGGAAAGAGCTTACGTTATCACAGTTGACGGTGAATTTGTAGGCGCTGTTACAGATAATACAGCAATTGAAAACTTCCTTGAAACAAGAAAGAATGAATACGCTGAAGAAGGTGTTGTTGAGGTTTCTTTCGATAAGGACGTTGAATATACATACGAAAATTATGTTATGCCTGACCAGATTGTTGAGCAGATTGACATTATTGAAAAGCTCGACTCTCTTGTTACAGAACCTGTTTATTATGAGGTTGTAAAGGGCGATAA
>JAZSHA010000240.1:0-3275 GCA_045533025.1 Oscillospiraceae bacterium | reverse complement strand
CACCCTTTGAGCCTTCAGGAAGAACCTCACCAGTGTCAGGGTCAATAATTTCAGCGAAGAAGTGGTCTTCATTGATGTGCATACCTGTCTGTGCTTCACATTCAAAAGCAACACCAGGACCGCTTGTTTCTGTAAGACCGTAAATATCGTAAGCTTTGATACCAAGGGACTTTTCAATTTCACGTCTCATTTCCTCTGTCCAAGGCTCAGCACCGAAAATACCAGCCTTGAGCTTCAGGTCATCAGGAGAAATACCCATTTCAGCAAGAGTTTCACCAATGTAAGCAGCATAAGAAGGAGTGCAGCAGAGAATTGTTGCACCAAGGTCAGTCATAAACTGAATCTGTCTTTCAGTGTTACCTGAGGACATAGGAAGTGTCAGACAACCAACCTTGTGAGAGCCGCCGTTAAGACCGGGACCGCCTGTGAAAAGACCGTAACCGTAAGCAACCTGACAAACATCCTCATTTGTACCGCCTACTGCTGTGATAGCTCTCGCACAGCATTCTTCCCAGAGGTCAACGTCGTGCTGTGTGTAGAAAGCAACAACACGCTTGCCTGTTGTGCCGCTTGTGGACTGAATTCTTACGCACTCTGAAAGTGGCTTTGCAAGAAGTCCGTAAGGATAAGCCTCACGAAGGTCAGCCTTAGTGAGAAAAGGCAGCTTGTGAAGGTCATCTGTTGACTTGATGTCATCAGGTGTAACACCCTTTTCGTCCATCAAATTCTTGTAGTAAGGCACATTTTCGTAAACGTGCTTTACCTGAGCAACAAGACGTTCATCCTGAAGCTTTTTCATGTCCTCGCGGGACATACATTCAATTTCTTTGTTCCAGTAATTTGCCATTGGCAAAACCTCCAATTTAAAAATAAAATAAGCAAGTCACTTTATTTACGCATTCTTACCCAGCTCAAAAGCCTTCTTGTTGAGTTCAAGGAACTTAGCAGGTACGCACTGCTCAATAGCGTCCTGCCAGAGCTTGTCATCAAACTCAGTCTGAGAAGCAACCTTGCCCATCAGAACAACGTTTGAAGCCTTTGCATTACCAGCCTGCTCAGCAAGTCCGAGAGCATCAACAGCAGTAACTTCAACGCCTGCTGCCTTGATTTTCTCAACAATATTTTCAGGGTACTCAGCTGCACCTGTAATAACAGGCATAGGGTCAAGCTTCTGTGTAGAAGTAATCAGCTTGCCGCCCTTCTTGAGATAAGGTACCCATCTTGCAGCCTCAAGCTGCTCAAAGGAAATGATAACGTCAGCCTCACCTTTTTCAATCACAGGGGAGAAAACCTCGTTACCGTATTTAACATAAGTAACAACCGAACCGCCTCTCTGAGACATTCCGTGCACCTCGGATACCTTAACATCGTATCCTTGTGCAAGAAGAACGTTACCGAGAAGTCTTGAAGCGAGGAGGGAACCCTGTCCGCCCACGCCGACTATCATAATTGACCTTGTATCCATAAAAAATCCTCCGATAAAATAATTTTCAGATAAAACATTGCCGCAAGTTGTCAAGGATTCCAATTTAATGTTTTGACAACATGAGTGGTTGCACCCATTGCGGTAATTATGTAGCTTTTAAATAATTCAGCTTCAAAATCTGAGTTTAATTCGGTATCCATAATAAGACTTTCAAAATTCAGAAAGCAATATCCCACTGAGGGTCCCGCAGGACCGAGCGTGTCGTATATGTCCCATGACCAAACCGCCCTTTCACAGACATATACCATTATCAGCGTAACAATAATACATATAACTATAGCAGTTTCAAAGTTCATATCACGGCTTTTCTTTGTCATAAGACTGCATATGTACATCTCACCGAATATCATAAAAAAGCCGCACATTTCGCTTATATATCCGACCTTGCCCATAGTTATCCAAAGTACAGCTGAGGGTATCGTACCGATAAATGCACCGAATACAGCTTTAATTAGTGTAAGTGTAGCTGATTCGTTGTATTCATTATCGAGTTTGTCGTTCACCCCAAAGCCCCCTTGGTGCTGAATTATTCTCCAATAGCGCCGAACTTGCACATTTCCTGACAAATTCCGCAGCCAACGCACTGTGTATGCTCAATAACAGCCTTACCGTCCTTCATGGAAATTGCAGGACATCCCAGCTTCATACACATCTTACAGCTCTTGCACTTGTCAGCGTCAACCTTGAGAGCAGGCTTGTGCTGAACGTACTTGAGAAGTGCACAAGGACGACGGGAAATAATTACGGAAGGCTCTTCGATTGCAAGTTCTTCCTTGATAGTTGCTTCAGTTTCAGCAAGATTGTAAGGGTCAACAACTCTTACTCTCTTGATACCGATAGCCTTGCAGAGTTCTTCAAGATTTACAGCCGCAGCAGGGTCACCCTTGAGGTTTTTACCAGTAGTAGGATTCTGCTGATGACCTGTCATACCTGTGATAGAGTTGTCAAGGATAATAACAGTAGAATTTGTAGCATTGTAAGCAATGTTTACAAGACCTGTCATACCGCTGTGCATAAATGTAGAGTCACCGATAACAGCAACAGTTGATTTTTCAGCTTCAGCACCGCGAGCCTTGTTGAAGCCGTGAAGTGCGGAAATGGAAGCACCCATACAGATTGTAGTGTCCATAGCGGAAAGCGGAGCGCTTGCGCCAAGTGTATAACAGCCGATGTCACCCGAAACAGTAATCTTGTTCTTTGACAAGCAGTAGAACAAGCCTCTGTGAGGACATCCCGCACACATTACAGGAGGACGAACAGGAACATTGCCATCAAATACAGCGGATTCCTTCTTTTCGCCAAGAAGCTTTTCAGCAACGATTGCCTGAGAGAACTCGCCTATGTAACCGAAGATTTCCTTGCCCTTAACATCAAGACCCATTTTCTTGCAGTGTGTCTCAATAATATCATCAAGTTCTTCAATAACGTAAACAGTCTTGTACTTAGCACAGAAATTCTTGATAAGGTCAACAGGAAGCGGATTAACAATACCAAGCTTCAGATAGGAAGCCTTGTCGCCCATAGCTTCTCTTGCGTACTGATAGGAAATACCGCTTGTGATAATTCCGATGTCAGCGCCGTTGTCAATAACCTTGTTGAGAGGAGATGTCTCAGCATAAGCACGAAGCCTTTCTGTGCGTTCCTCAACGAAAACGTGTCTGCCTCTTGCAAAAGCAGGCATCATAACATATTTAGCAGGGTTCTTCACATATTCCTTCTGTGCAGGAACAACTCTGTCACAAAGCTCAACAGCAGACTGTGAGTGAGCAACTCTTGTGCACATACGAAC
>JAZSHA010000081.1:0-4261 GCA_045533025.1 Oscillospiraceae bacterium | reverse complement strand
ATCAAAGAGATGGAGAAGATGAAGGTTGACGGAGTTTATAATAAAGATAAGATTGCATTGGTACCTGATCATTTTGTGCCTAACAAGGATATCAAATCAGCTGAGCACTGCAAATGTGTTAGAGAGTTTGCAAGACGCAACGAAATTACCAATTATTTCGAGGTTGGAGAGATGGGTATTGAACATGCGCTTCTTCCCGAAAAAGGTCTTGTTGCTTCGGGTGAATGTGTAATCGGTGCTGATAGCCACACTTGTACATATGGCGCGCTCGGTGCATTTTCTACAGGTGTAGGTTCAACTGATATGGCGGCAGGTATGGCTACAGGTGAAGCATGGTTCAAAGTTCCTTCTGCTATAAAATTTAATCTTACTGGCAAGCTTAACGAATATGTTATGGGTAAGGACGTTATCCTTCACATCATTGGTATGATTGGCGTTGACGGTGCGCTTTACAAATCTATGGAATTTACAGGTGATGGTCTGAAAAATCTTTCTATGGACGACAGACTTTCTATGGCTAATATGGCTATTGAAGCAGGTGCAAAGAACGGTATCTTTGCTGTTGACGAAATTACAAAGGCATATCAGGAAGGACGTGTAAACAGAGAGTACACTGTTTATGAGGCTGACCCTGACGCTGAATATGACGCTGTTTATGACATTGACCTTTCAGCTATCAAGCCTACAGTTGCATTCCCTCACCTGCCTGAAAATACAAGAACAATTGACAATGTTGGCGAGGTTAAGATTGACCAGGTTGTTATCGGTTCCTGCACAAACGGAAGAATGGAAGACCTTGAAATGGCTGCAAGAATTCTTGACGGCAAGAAGGTGCACGATAGTGTACGCTGTATTGTAATTCCTGCTACACAGAAGATTTACCTTGAGGCTATGAAAAAGGGACTGCTTGAAATCTTTATCAATGCTGGATGTGCGGTTTCAACACCTACCTGCGGTCCTTGTCTTGGCGGTCATATGGGTATTCTTGCTAAGGGTGAACGTGCTGTTGCTACTACAAACAGAAATTTTGTAGGACGTATGGGACACCCTGAGTCAGAGGTGTATCTCGCTTCCCCTGCTGTTGCGGCGGCTTCTGCTGTTACAGGTAAAATCAGTTGTCCTTGTGAGATTATGTAAGGAGGAATTACTATGAAAGCTTACGGTAAAGTACATAAATACGGCGATAATGTTGATACAGACGTAATTATCCCTGCAAGATATCTTAATTCTGCTGACCCTAAGGAACTTGCAACTCACTGTATGGAGGACATTGACAAGGATTTTGTAAACAAGGTTGCTGACGGTGACATTATGGTTGCCAACCTTAACTTTGGCTGTGGTTCTTCCCGTGAACACGCTCCTATTGCTATCAAGGCAAGTGGTATTTCCTGTGTAATTGCTTCGACTTTCGCAAGAATTTTCTACAGAAATGCTATCAACATCGGTCTGCCTATCCTTGAATGTGACGAAGCTGCAAAGGGTATTGACGCAGGTGACGAGGTTGAGATTGATTTTGACACGGGAGTTATTACGAACAAGACTAAAAATCAGACTTATCAGGCACAGCCTTTCCCTGAATTTATGAAGGGAATTATCAATGCCGGCGGTCTGCTTAATTCACTTAAAAAGTAAGGGGTGTTTTTATGAATAAGAATATTGCTGTTATCCGCGGTGACGGTATCGGTCCTGAAATTGTTACGGAAGCAATCAAGGTTCTTGACAAGGTTGGAGAAAAGTTCGGACACACATTCAACTACACAGATGTACTTATGGGTGGTTGTGCAATTGATGCAACTGGTGTTCCCCTTCCACAGGAAACAATTGATATCTGTCTTAAATCCGACAGCGTTCTTCTTGGTGCTGTAGGCGGCAAGAAGTGGGATAACCTTCCTGGTAATCTTCGTCCTGAGGCTGGTCTTCTCGGTATCAGAGGTGCACTCAAGCTATTTGCTAACATCCGTCCTGCAAAGCTTCTTGCTCCCCTTGCGTCTGCTTGTCCGCTGAAAACCGAAATCACTGATGCAGGTCTTGACCTTGTGATTGTTCGTGAACTAATCGGCGGTGCTTATTTTGGTGAACGTAAGACTTATACAGATGAGAATGGTATTAAGCACGCAAGTGACTCTATGGCTTACGCTGATTACGAAGTAGAAAGAATTTGTCGTGTTGCATTTGATATGGCAAGAACACGCCATTCAAAGGTACATTCTGTTGACAAGGCAAACGTTCTTGACTCGTCTCGTCTTTGGAGAGAAGTTGCACACAAGGTTGCAGCTGAGTACCCTGATGTTGAATTTGATGATATTCTCGTTGACAACTGCGCTATGCAGCTTGTAAGAAATCCGGGACAGTTTGATGTAATGGTTACAGAAAATCTTTTCGGCGACATTCTTTCCGATGAAGCTTCTATGATTACGGGTTCACTTGGTATGATTCCGTCTGCATCTCTCGGTGAAACTTCACTTGGTCTTTATGAACCTATTCACGGCTCTGCACCTGATATTGCTGGACAGAACAAGGCTAATCCTATTGCTACAATTCTTTCGGTTGCGATGATGCTTCGCTACTCATTTGATATGGCTGATGAAGCTGACGCAATTGAAAACGCTGTTTCAGCTGTTCTTGAAGATGGCTACCGCACAGGTGACATTATGTCTGATGCTGAGGGACTTAAGTGTGTTTCCTGCACTGATATGGGTGACCTCATAGCAAATAGAATATGATTTCTCTCATTTAATAACTGCAATACAAACAACAGCACCGCAACTCAGTTCTGAGCTGTGGTGCTGTTGTTTTACTTATTTTCATTTATCAAAATTTCAAGTACCTTTGCTTCACGAAGAATAAAGGAAGAATGATAGTTTTTTCCGACTTCTTTATTGGCTTCATATGCTATTTCAAGGGGAACAAATTCAAGATGATATCCGAGAGCTTTTTCATAATCATCAAGAGAAAGTGGAGAAATTTTATCCGATACCTCAGCTGTATAATAGTACGAATTCTGTATGAATATCTCATCAAAGTCATATGTGCTTTTACGTTTTTCAGATGTGCAGCCATATTCCTTAATTGTTTCGGGCATTATTGACAAACCTGTTTCTTCAAGAGTTTCACGGATAAGAGCTTCAATTCGGTTTTCATTTTTCTCCATTCCTCCACCTGGAAATTTATAGTACCCTTCCTTATCACTTTTTACCATAGCAATTTTGCCATCTTTGATGATTATTGCTCTGACTGCATTTCGTTCATAAGTTCGTATGCATTTTCCATAATCATTATAATCAAATTCATACAGCAGCTTCATAGTCACTCCCCCTTATTATTATATAATAGCATATTTTTTGTTTATTTACAAGCTTTCTTGACAATCAAGCTATTATTTCGTATAATTATAATGGAATTTTATTTTTCTGAAAAAGGAGGAGAAATCAAAACTATGGTTATCTCACTTGAAAATATAAGTAAGTTTTACAATGGGAATCAGATATTAAAAAATGTTGCACTCACAATTGAAGATAATGACAGGATTGGTCTTATCGGTATAAATGGCTGCGGAAAATCTACTTTACTGAAAATTATCACTGGAAAAGAACTTCCTGAGACTCAGCAGGAACCGAATGTTGCACGCATTTCCCTTTCCAAAAATATGACTATAGGTTTCCTCGAACAGAATTCGGGACTTGACCGTTCCTGTACTATAATTGAAGAAATGCGCTCGGTATTTAGCGAACTACTGGACATTTCCGAACGTATGCGTGAACTTGAAGAGCTTATGGCTTCACCTGACGCACACAATGATGAGGAACAATATAATAAAATTTCAGCTGAGTATGCACAGAAAACTGCATACTTTGAAGCAAATGACGGATACCTTATTAATGTAAATATCAATAAGGTACTTAACGGTATGGGATTTCCTCCCGACACTTATGATAGAATAATCTCAACTCTTAGCGGAGGTGAAAAGACAAGACTTGCTCTTGCAAAGCTCCTGCTTGAAAACCCAAAGCTGCTTATTCTTGACGAGCCGACAAACCATCTTGATTTTCAGACAATTATGTGGCTGGAAGAATATTTGCAGGAATACAAAGGTGCACTTCTTATTGTTTCCCATGACCGATATTTCCTTGACAAGCTTACTACTTCCATATGCGAAATTGAGCGTGGTGTTCTGAAACGTTACAAGGGCAACTACTCTAAGTTTACTGTTCTTAAACAGGAAGCTGTTACACGTCAGCTTAAAGAATATGAAGCTCAACAA
>JAZSHA010000184.1:0-9669 GCA_045533025.1 Oscillospiraceae bacterium | reverse complement strand
GTTGTCGACGTTTGTTGGAATAAGGCCTACTCTTGTTATTCTTGCAAGGTTGCCTTCTCTGTCAAAAAAGTATTTTGCAGGTATCATTATTAGTTTTCTCCTTTCACTTGTTCATAACATTCTTTACTACAGTAGACCGATGTACCACAAAGGTCAAATTCTGTGCCTCTTGCGTATTCTACAATATCAACATTCATTTCCTTACCACAAACAGGGCAACGTGTATATACGTTCTCATCTGTAATGTCGATATTGATTTCAACACCTTCTGCGAGTGTGGCTTTTACGTAGAACATAGTTTTAGACCTCCTGTTTCTTGTGTGTAAGTGTTTCGATAATCTGATAAAGCTTTGCTGTGTCTTCTTCGTTGAAGGGCTTTCTTAATTTGCGTGAGAAATTTCCATCTGTCATTCCCCAAGCTTCAGCAACCTCCCAACATTTTAAGTTCTTTGAAAGAATTAATGCCTTTACTTCGTTCCCTGTCATTTTATCACCTCCAAGCGCTTGACAAAGAATTTATATTGCGGTATAATTGTTACAACAACATTTTGTCACAATTCATATTATATATGTTCCAAAAACGAAAGTCAATAAAATGGAACATAAAACTTGATTTTGTGACAAATTTTGCAGATGCACATGCTTTATAGGAGTGATTGTAATGGAAAGGGAACAAAAAGCTGTTTTTGCTACAAGATTAGGTCAATTGAGAAATAAAAGAAAAGAAACGCAAGAAGAATTATCTGAAGCTATTGGTATAGATAGAGGAACTGTTGCTAAATACGAAACTCAAAAGCGGATACCGTCATATGAACATTTAGTAATATTAGCAAAATATTTTAATGTTTCGACAGACTATTTGCTTGGACGAACAGATATAATGGCCTCAGATGTAAATGTAGCGTTGATTTGTGAGTATACAGGTTTGTCTGAAAATACCGTAAAAATGCTTATAAGTACTACTTCGATGTCATTGCAACAAAGTCTTGATTTGTTTGAAAGTACGACGATTTCAGAGAGTGAAAAAGAAGAATTATACGATAGCCTTGGAGATTATCCAGAACAATTAAGTGGATGTAGCTTTATTTTTTCTGATTTTATTAATATGCTTTTTAATAATGAAGAATTATTTAAAACAGCATTTTATTTTACTGAGGCTAATAGAACAGCATTTAATGGCATTGATGAGAACCAAGATTGGAAAGAAACAGAAAACGGAGATATAATAATCAGTGGTCCAATGTGCAGGGAATTGTATATTTCACAATGTGTAAAAAGCTTTGAAAAAATAGTAAGGGAGGCTTTAGGTAATGCCCAACATAACCCCAAGAACGAATAAAAACGGCGAAATAGTTTCTTACAGAATAAGAGTGGCAGCAGGGTATTCGGCATCAGGGGAAAAGATAAAGCCCTACGAAATGACGTGGAAACCTGCTCCGAATATGACGAAAAAGCAGATTGAAAAAGAGCTTAACCGTCAGGCAACGCTTTTTGAGGAACAATGCAAGCTCGGTCTTATGGGTGACGGAAAGCAGAAGTTTGAAAACTATGCTGACTATGTAATGAAGGTGAAGGCTGACAGCGGAGTGCTTCGACATAATACGGAAATGCGTTACAGAGAATTGCTTGTACGCATAAACGCAGGTATCGGACACATCAAGATTGCTGATATTCGCCCTCAACACCTGAATGAACTGTATAGACAGCTTTCACAGGACGGTTTACGCTTGCAGGGTGCAAAGGCTGTTGTTAGGCCTAACGTTGATATAGGGGCACTTGTGAAGAAGGCAGGGTATACAAACAAGGAAACTTTCTGTAAGGAAAAGCTGAATATGTCTTATACCACATTCAACCTTGCAATGAAGGGTAAAATTATAGCTGAAAATACAGCGGATAAAATAGCAAAGGCTTTTAATGTTCCTACAAATGAGCTGTTTAAGGTGCAAAGGAATATGAAGCCTCTTTCACCTAAAACCGTAAAGGAACATCACAGAGTAATTCACGCTGTTCTTGAAATGGCTGTAAAAGAAAATCTTATTCCTTACAATCCTGCTGCAAGGGCAATGCCGCCTAAATGTATTGCTCCGAAAGCTGATTATCTCGAATTAGAGCAAGTCAATGAGATTATGGACGCTCTTGAATATGAGCCTTTGAAATGGAAAACTATAATTAACCTGCTCATTGCAACAGGTGCAAGACGTGGCGAAATTATAGGCTTGCGTTGGTCCTGTGTAAACTGGGAGTTCAATCAGATACATATTGAGCGTTGCGTTTATTATCAGCCTGACATTGGTATTTACACAGATATTCCCAAAACAGAGAAGTCAAACCGCTTTATTAAGCTTCCTGTTCAGGTTATGCAGCTTCTGAAGGAGTACAAGCAAAAGTATTATGACCCGCTCATAAGCGATTCAGGAAGCAAGTGGAACAGAAATATTTCTATTCCCGATGGAAAAGGTGTAATGCAGACTTTTGAGAATGATTTTATTTTTGTTTCGGAAAACTTTGATAATTTAGGCTATCCGCTTCACCCGGATTCCATTGCTCAATGGCTTTCTTCTTTTTCAAAACGTCATAATTTACCGCATCTGCACCCACATCAATTCAGACATACAGCGGCAAGCCTACTTTATTTCAACGGACTTGATACAATATCAATTTCAGGCTATTTAGGCCATGCCCAGCCAAGTACAACGCAAAATATATATGCTCACGTTCTTGAAGAAGCAAATTCAAGAATAGCAGACACCCTCGGAGATGTTCTCTTTACTCAAAAGCTTAAAAAGAATGCCCAGAACGATAAAGAGGATAATAAGGAAACAATAGCAGGATAACAAAAAAGGCAGCTTCCAAAATTAAATGGAAACTGCCTTGAATTATTTTTATGAGATTTTCGCGTGGAAAGTGTAAAAATTTTTGCGGGGTAACTCTTGGACGTACACACAATACCCCCCGGTGCATAAATTTCAAGTAAAAAGAGGTCAGGGTATGCTTGATATAACAGGGGAGATGAGCGGGTTTATTTGTTGTTTTGGTGCGTTTTGTGGTGTCTTGTTTTGAGGTAATAGTGCCCTAATAGTGCCCTAAACGCTGTTTTTAAGCAAAATAATAAGCCGTCTGAAATCAATCAAACGGCTTACCTACGTGGTTGCGGAGGCTGGATTTGAACCAACGACCTTCGGGTTATGAGCCCGACGAGCTACCGAGCTGCTCCACTCCGCGATATATTTATTTTGCTCTCATCAAGAGTGCTTTTATATTATATCACAGATAAATTGCTTTGTCAAGCTTTTTTTGAGATTTTTTTAAATATTTTTTGAAAAGGACAATAAGAAAAAACGTGTTGACTTTGGAATAAAATGGTGCTATAATTACCAAAAATAAGGAGGTGTGTTATGGATAACAAATATTGTGATGAATTTGTTGTATACAATGGCAGTACATACCGTGCCAAATCGTATACCAATGATTATGAGCTTTTTGATACAGATGATATTGCTAAAATTACTCCGCTTATGCGTATTACAAAGGGCGACAAGGACGATTATTATTTTCAGTCGGCAGCTTGTGACATAAATGGCATACGATACACTGTTTCGGAATTTAAAGACGATATTTGTTATTATAAGCGATATATAAGCAGTGAGATAATTTTAGAGAAGAACATTGATGAAGTCAATGAAATATGGCTTTGGCGCAATTACACTCAAAAAGGAATAGTTATTGAAACTCTGTGGCTTAATCCGAATTGCACTGAAAAACCGAGTCGTAACAAATATTATGTTGAAGAAATGGCACGCGAAGGGTATGTTATGGTGAGCTATGTCGAAAATGATAGATTTAATTATGATACAACTCTGGAATTTATGCAGAGACTTTACGGCGAACGAATGAGCATAACAAGCAAGGGTATAGATTTTTGGGACGGATTTCCATTCTGCACGGTTAAAATTGATGAGCAGGAATTTGATTTTAGTACAAACATATATGAAATACTTTGTATCAGTCCTAAGCAGGAAAGCGGAAACCCGTATATATATGAATTTGTTGAAGCATTGAATAAAGCTGAAAACAGCCCGTGATTTTCACGGGCTGTTCATTATATTAGTAGAGATTATTCATCTGCTGCCTCGTTAGGTGTTTCATCAAGTACGATTTCAACATCAATATTTCCATCATTTCTTGCAAGGGTAACTGTCATTGTTTCACCCGGCTTGTGCTTGTTCTTTGCAGCAACAAGTCCATTCATATCACTGATTTCCTTGCCGTCAGCCGCTACGATAACATCGCCTTCCGCAATGCCTGCAACATCTGCACAGGAGCCTGCTTCAACGGATACAACAAGCACGCCTGCATCAACAGGGAGATTGTAGTAACGCTTTACAGCAGGAGTAATATCGCTGCCTGTAATACCGATTTTCGGTGTTGAAACGTAACCCTTGTTCATAAGGTCTTCAAGGATAGGCATAGCATCTGTAATCGGAATAGCAAAGCCGATGCCCTCAACAGTGCTGTCAACAAGCTTGGAAGATGTAATACCGATTACCTCGCCTCTTTCGTTGAGAAGAGGACCGCCCGAGTTGCCGGGGTTGATAGAAGCGTCTGTCTGGATAAGAGTCATTGTAGCAGTACCGCCGCTGGAAAGTTCGGTTGTAAGCTCCTTTTCGAGACCTGAAACGATACCTTCGGAAGCGGAAAGTCCGAGACCAAGCGGATAGCCGAGGGTTACAGCTGTTTCACCGAGATTAAGGTCATCGCTGCTGCCGAGAACAGCAGGAATAAGTCCGTCAACATCAATTTTCAGCAACGCAAGGTCTGTACTTTCGTCGCTGCCGATAATTTCAGCCTTGTGCTCTGAGCCGTCTGACATTGTAACAGTAACTTTATCAGCCTGAGCAGTCTGTGTTACAGCCTCATAACCGCCGCCGAAAAAGCTGAACGGATTTTCAAATGGGTTCATATCGCCTGTGCTCTGATATGTCTGATATGAAGTTTCGATAACGTGACAGTTTGTGATAATGTATCCGTCAGAGGAAAGCACAATACCTGTACCCGTACCGCTGCCCTGAGCCTCTGTAAATTCAGAGGTTATGAGCACAACAGATGGTGTAGCGTTGTGAATAATCTGCTCAGTGGTTAGCGCATTACCGTTTGCGGGAGCAACATTGAGCAGGTTTCCGAGCGTTGCATCATCATTTGTGGAATTCTGAGGAGCAGCTGTAACCGTGCTGATGGTTTCCTTTTCCTCATTTTCTTCGTCAGCGTTATCTGAAACAGAAACTTTGTCGGAGTTCATTGAGTTTGCGAGAAGTGCACCGCCGAATCCCGAAGCACCGCCTATAAGAGTTACCGCAAGTATCAGCGCAAAAATCTTGCCTGCCTTTTTGCCGCCGCTGTTCTTTGGCTTTTCGGGTTCGGTGGGAGTGTAATTTGCTTCATAAGTATAATTATTGTTATTGTTTTCTTCGTACATAACAATACCGCCTTTCTATGTTAAGCAATCATTTTTGTGATTACGGCTATATTGTAAAGCTGTAATGTGTAAATTACGTGAAATGATAACGAAAGATATGTATAATTTACACGTTGAATACGGAGCAGTCATACTCCCAGCCTGTTATTTCGGAAATTTTTTCCGCAAGCTTTATCGCTGCCTTGTTGTGAGTAACGTAATTCGGGTGATTTTCACAGCCGATGCCGTCCTCGTCACGCTGAATATCAAATTCGAGTGTGTAAACTTTGCTGTCACCCAAAGCCTTTACAGCTTCCTCAATTGCAGGGTACAGTTCCGCACCCATCATTCCCAGTGCACAAATTATGTGGGAGTTCGGATTTGCAGCACGGATTTTTTTCACGAATTCACCGTAAGCATCCTTAAAGCCTTCAACACGTTCAGGAATATCCTTTGTGTAGCTTTTGTCATTAGTGCCGAGATTTATAACAATAACCTCAGGAATAAAGCTGCTGAAATCCCACTTGATATGCTCAGAAATACCGATATGCTCTTCAACGCCGATATCGGTGTAATCGTACAGCATAGGCATAACCCAGCTGTTATTGATTTCATCGGTTTTTGTGTCGCTGGAATAAACACCGATACTGCTCCATGAAATGAGATTATATTCAGCACCAAAGCTTCGTGCCGTCTTGGAAGCGTAGTTTATGTACGGGTTTTCTGTAGCTGTCTGGAAGTGCTCCTCGGCATATTTACCTTCAATACCGAAACCGCAGGTTATGCTGTCGCCGATAAACTCCATCTTTCGTGGCAGGGGAGATGTGGGAGCAATTTCACCGTCGGCGGAAATGCTGACAATGCCGATTTTGCTGAAAGCCGACTCGGAAAGCTTCATAATACGGACTTTTACCATTTCAGCTGTTTCGCTTTTGTAAATTGTATAAACAGCTGTTCCTTCGTTTATAGCAAAGCGCTTGCGGGGCACGGCTTCATCATTTATAAAAACAGCAACATAAGGCTGGAAAATACCTTTCCACGGCTCATCATTCACCCAGTCAGTCCATATTTCAGCAGAAATTTCCGTGCCAGTGAATACAAATTCAACAGCACTACAACTCCAGCTAAGATAACGGGTGGTGTTGTGAAAAATGCTTCGTCCGATAGTGCGGACGTGCTTATCGTCAGCGGTAAAAGACAGCATAAAAAATCCTCCCGTAAATTATTCAGCGTCAAGGTCAACGCCCACATAATCGTTGAAAATTTTGTAGATATCGGGGTAATCCTTTTTGGTGCGGACAGGCTTCAGATTAAGGTCAGTGAAGCAATGCTTTGTTTCGCCAGTAGCCATAAGCGTGCCGTCAGCCTTGTTTAAAACACGGTAGGTAACGGTCAGCTTGAAGCCGTTAAACTCAGAAATTTTCGGGATAATGATAACCTTGTCACCAAAGCGTGCGGAAAATTTATATTCGCAGGAAGCACCCAGCACAACAATCATCACGCCGAGCTCCTCCATCTTGTCATAGGAAAAACCAACCTTTTCAAGGAAATCCACACGAGCGTCCTCAAACCAGCGAATGTAATTGGAGTGATGAACAATACCCATCTGGTCGGTTTCGTAGTAGCTTACTCTGTGTTCATAAAGTTCTATATTATCCATAAAAAAGCTCCTTGTTTCAGCGTTAACTTTAATTATAGCACATTGGATATCTAAAATCAAGCCGTTTGCACCGCTTATACAACAGCATATATACATTGCAAATTTTTCCGTTATATGTTATACTTAAACGAAATGGAGGTTGATACAAATGGCATTACCTGATTTTAAAAAGATGGAACAAGAAAAAAATGTAATCCCCGACTGGGCAAAGTATATGAAGGAGGGCGAGTTCATCAGCTACTCCACAACCTACCCAACACGCAAATATTTGTCCCTTTTTGATAAGTACAGCTACCCCTGCAAGGACACTGGCGATATCACTTACTATGTTTATGACCCATTAAAGCACGGCGCTGACCCGAATGGCACATATCCTGTGACAATGTGGCTTCACGGCGCAAGCAACTCCCTTATGGGTGACGGCTGTATAATGTGCTGTGGCGCTGAACAGTACGCTTCACCAAAGTATCAGCAGGAAATGGGCGTAGCATTTATAATCGTGCCACTTGCCAACGAGGAGCGTACCGAGGAAGGGCAGATTTTGAACGGTTGGGGCAAGGTTTACTCCGCACCTGTCAAGGCAATCTATGACAAGGTTTGTGAGGAACACGCCGCAAATATCGGAAAGAAGTTCGTTATGGGTGCTTCATCAGGCGGATATTTCACTTGGCAGCTGCTTGAAGATTACGGTGATTATTTTGACGGTGCAATTCCGATTTCCTCAGGATATATGCCCTCTTATGAAGCACTCGACCGCATTTCCGAAGGCGGCACTGAAATCATCATTGCCCACGGCAAGCACGACGAAATGGCAACCTTTGACGAGTGCATCGAGCCACATATCGAAAAGCTTGAAACGTTAAAAAAATGTCTGCTTTTCTTCCCCGAGTGGGTCTACAACGGCGACGGCGGTCTGTCCTCTGTGTTCTACGGCTTTGAAATGGGTCAGCACTGTATGATAAACTGGGTGCAGAACAACCTTATGTTTGACAACGGCACACCTGCCGATGAACGTCTGCCAAAGGGCGTGACAGGCTGGATAAAAAGCGTTGCCGAAAAGGAGTAACTATGCTTAAAATATATTTTGTCCGCCACGCAGAGGCAATGGGTAATGTACAGGAATTTTTTCAAGGACGTACCGACTGCGAAATAAGTCCCAAAGGCGCACGTCAGCTTGAATGTCTTGCGGAGAGGTTCAAGGACATATCAATCGAGAGGATTTATTCCAGTCCTATGAAACGCACGATTTCTACCGCTGAGGCTGTGAACAAGCACCACGGACTTGAAATAATCCGTGACGAACAGCTTGTTGAAATCAATGGCGGCGTGTGGGAGGGTATGCCCTGGATTGATATTCCGAAGCGTTACCCCAAGGAGTACGAAGTCTGGGAAAATCGTATGTATGATTTTGAAATTGAAAACGGCGAAAGTGTCCGTCAGGTTTACGAGCGGATGAAAGCCGCAGTTACAGCAATCGCCGCAGAAAATCACGGAAGAACAATTGCAGTCGTGTCCCACGGCTGTGCACTCAGAACATATCTCTGCTATGCAATGGGTATGCCCATTGAACGGCTGAAGGACGTGGGCTGGTCGGACAACACGGCGGTTTCCCTTGTGGAGTACGACGACAATCTCGTGCCGAAAATCATCTTCCGCAACAACAACGACCACCTGACCGATGAGCTTTCCACGCTTTCACATTCGGCGTGGTGCAAAAAGGAACTCGACGAATTTAAGGAAAAGTAACTTTACAAGAGGTACAGAATGATATATTATAATGATGGAACAATTTTAATCCGTGACTTGTGCGAAACCGACCCGAAAATTTTTACCGAGGGTGAAATTGCGCAAGGCTGGAATTCAACAACCGAAAAGCTTGAAATGCGGCTTAAAGATGTAGCCGAGGGGAGAGCAATCGCACTTGCCGCTGATTATAGCGGCGAGCCTGCGGGCTATGTGAATGTGTACCCCGATTGCAAATGGGGCGCTTTCGGCGGAATGGGATATCCCGAAATAGTGGATTTCAATGTGCTGTGGAAATTTCAAAGAAAAGGTATCGGCACGAAGCTTATGGATGTTGCCGAAAAAATTGCCGCAGAATATGCAGATACGGTTTATCTCGGAGTTGGCCTGCACAACGGTTACGGAAGTGCACAGCGTATGTATGTCAAGCGTGGTTATATTCCAGATGGGTCGGGCGTGTGGTATAAGGATAAGCCGTGCACGCCTTATGATACGATTTATACAAATGATGATGACCTTGTTTTGTATCTTTCAAAGAAATTGAGATAACGGAGGACAAATGGATTACACAATCAGAAAAATCAAGGAAACAGAATATGATGTCCTGAACGATTTTATATACGAAGCAATTTTCATTCCGCAGGGCGTTGAGCCGCCGCCCAAATCAATCATTCAGAACGAGGATTTGCAGGTTTACGTCAGGGATTTCGGCAAATCAGCAGACGACCACTGCCTTGTTGCAGAAACAGACGGCAAAATCGTTGGTGCGGTGTGGACACGCATTATGAACGATTACGGGCACGTCGACGATGAA